>CALFVL010000019.1 GCA_937928425.1 uncultured Verrucomicrobiales bacterium | reverse complement strand
AGGGAAAGAGCTTTGTCGAGTCGCTCAAAAAACATCATCACCGATGGGCTATTATTATGAATGAGGCTGAAGAGCCTGTCATCGTGATGGACACGACGAAGTTTCTCTGCGATCTGAACGTGATGGACGGTAAGCCTGATATTTACGCTCAGTGCCACCGCCCTATTGTTGTCACTGAGGAGGAGACTTACCTCGACTCTGTTCTGGGAGAATTCGTGGTCGAGGCTGAAGATTCTCACGACTACGTGGTAGACCGTGATGTCATTCTCTACTGGACCGTCGAGCATAAGCGGATCATCACAGGGGCGGACATCTTCGGCCGTCTTCTCAAGGGTATCGCGAGGCGCGTTCCTGCACCGAGCTGTAGTAGTACGGAAGCCGCAGAGATCGCGAACTAATCTACGACACCTCTGGTAAAGAGGCTGAAAAGCCAGAGGTGGGAGATGTTCGAGAGATGTGAAAAAGCAGATGACCCTCAGTGATGCGAAAGGTCTTTCCCCTCCCCTGCGAAATCTGGCCATAAAAAAAGCCCCACCTGTGTCGAACAGATGGGACTTTGAAAGAATACTCTAGCAAGCTTTAGCTCACCTCAGCACGGGCCATTCCTTTCTCTTCAAGAGCAGCCTGTGCCGCAGCAAGGCGTGCTACTGGAATACGGAATGGAGAACAAGAGACGTAGTTCAGTCCAGTGCGGTGGAAGAATTTCACGGAGTCTGGATCTCCGCCATGCTCACCACAAATGCCGATCTTAAGGCTCTTCTTAGTCTGACGACCTTTCTCAACACCAGTCTCAACAAGCTGCCCGACGCCCTCTTGATCCAGAGCAGCAAAGGGGTTGTTATTAAGAACTTCAGCATCTTGATAAGTAGGCAGGAAGCTTGAGGAGTCATCTCGAGAAAGACCAAGGCCTGTCTGAGTGAGGTCATTCGTTCCGAAGGAGAAGAACTCTGCGTGCTCAGCAACCTTATCAGCAGTGAGAGCAGCACGAGGGATCTCGATCATGGTTCCGACGGTGTACTTCAGGTCAGCTTTCTTAAGTCCAAGCTTAGCACGGACTGCTTCTGCAGTCTCATCAATCACTTGCTTCTGGAGCTCTAGCTCACGAGCGTAGGCCACAAGTGGGACCATGATTTCTGGAAGGACTTTAATTCCACCCTTCTGGACTTCTGCGGCTGCCTCAAGAATGGCCTCCACCTGAGTCGCAGTGACGGCTGGGTAGCTGATGCCGAGACGGCAACCACGGTGACCAAGCATGGGGTTCTCCTCGTGGAGAGCATGAATCCGCTTGGTGATGGCTGCTGAGCTCATTCCGATCTTCTTAGAAAGATCAGCTTTCTGCTTAGCATCCATCGTTCCGATGAACTCGTGCAATGGTGGATCAAGAAGACGGATCGTCGCAGGGCGACCATCAAGAGATTTGAAGATGCCCTTGAAGTCTTTCTTCATGAAGACCTTGATTTTCTTAAGAGCCTTAGCGCGACCTTCATCATCATCCGCAAGGATCATCTCACGCACGGAATCAATCCGGTTGCCCTCGAAGAACATGTGCTCTGCACGGGTAAGACCGATGCCTTCTGCGCCGAACTTGATCGCTTGCTCAACCTGCTCAGGAGTGTCTGAGTTAGTGCGCACACCGAGTTTGCGCAGCTTATCAGTCCAGCTCATGAGCTCCATAAACTTCTTATAGGTGTCTGAGCGCTTCGCAGCAGGCTTCCCTTCAATGAGTCCTTGGATGACCTGAGAAGGAGAGGACTTAATATTGCCCTTGTAGACGTTTCCGACGAAGCCGTTCAGAGAAAGCTCATCCCCCTCCTTAAGAGTCACGCCGTTACCGACGAGGGTCTTTTTGGAATAATCAATGCTCATTCCGTGTGCTCCACAGACGCAGACCTTACCCATCTGGCGGGCAACGAGTGCGGCGTGGGAAGAAGCTCCCCCTTCGGTGGTGAGAATACCGTCTGCGGCAATCATTCCACGGAGATCTTCAGGAGAAGTTGCTTGGCGAACGAGGATGACATTTTGTCCCTTGGCGGCTGCTTTCACAGAGTCTTCAGCAGAGAAGTAAATCTGCCCAGAAGCTGCTCCCGGACCAGCAGGAAGTCCGTTACCGACTTTCTTAGCAGCTTTTTCAGCCTTAGCATCAAAGATCGGCGCAAGGAGGTGGCTAAGGTCATCCGCAGGAATCCGCAGAATGGCCTCTTCCTTCTTAATAAGACGTTCCTGAACCATATCAAGGGCGATGTTCACAGCAGCAAAACCGGTGCGCTTCCCGTTACGGGTCTGAAGCATCCAGAGTTTTCCTTCTTCAATGGTGAACTCGACATCCTGAACATCACGGAAGTGTTTCTCAAGTTTCTTACGAATCACGAGAAGCTCTTTATGAGATTTTGGAAGATCCTTCGCCATTTTAGCGATGGGCTTAGGTGTGCGGACTCCGGCCACGACGTCCTCACCCTGAGCATCAATAAGATACTCACCGTAGAAAACATTCTCTCCCGTGGCTGGGTCACGAGTGAAAGCCACTCCAGTTCCTGAGGTCTTTCCGGTGTTTCCGAAGACCATCGCCTGGACGTTCACAGCAGTTCCCCAGGCGGCAGGGATACCATACTTCTGGCGGTAAACGATGGCACGGTCATTTTGCCATGAGTTAAAGACAGCATTCACAGCTCCGATGAGCTGCTCACGTGGGTCTTCAGGGAAATTTTTTCCAGAACGCTCTTTGATCAGTGCTTTAAATTCTGCGACCACGGCGCGGAGTTGCTCTTCGTTCAGGCCAGAGTCGTCTTTGACTTTAGCCTTCGCCTTCGCCTTGTCCAAGATGACCTCATAAGGGTCATGATGCTCTCCTTCTTCTGCCTCGACTTCCATCACGACACTTCCATACATCTGAAGGAAACGGCGGTAGGAGTCCCAAGCGAATTTAGGGTTTCCTGTCTTCTTAGCGAGGGCTTCGACAACCTCATCATTAATGCCAAGGTTCAGAATGGTATCCATCATTCCGGGCATAGACTCACGGGCACCGGAGCGTACGGAGAGAAGCAGTGGGTTCTCTAAGTCACCGAATTTCTTACCCATCGCTTTTTCAACTTTAGCGATGTTGGCCTCAATTTCTGAGTTCAGAGTTTTAGGATACTTTTTCCCGTTATCATAGTAGTAGGTGCAAACCTCAGTGGTGATCGTGAAACCTGCAGGAACGGGAACCCCGATACTGCTCATCTCGGCGAGGTTAGCGCCTTTCCCTCCGAGGAGAGTTTTCATCGAACCGTCTCCGTCGCACTTTCCTGCGCCGAAATAGTAGACGTTCTGCTTATTCTTGGAGGCTTTTTTAGCAGCCTTTTTCTTGGTAGCCATGGATGTTTTTCTTTTAGAGAAGTTACGGTAAGGTTTCCCGAGGAGAATGCGTATCAGCCTACCCGGAAAGAGGCGCACTCTAGCAAGCAAGTATACTCTGTCAACAGCGTTGCTTCAGCGGAAAAATGGCAATGATCTTACAGCCATTTTTTACGTCGAAAAAGGACAATCAAAAATACCGCGACTCCTAAAAAAATAGCCCAAAGCAGTGGATAGGCCCACGGCACGGTAAGCTCCGGCATCTCTCTGAAATTCATCCCATAAACTCCTGCTAGAAAAGTGAGTGGCAAGAAGATGGTGGAGATGCAGGTGAGCACTTTCATGACATTATTCATGCGCTGATTCATCTCTGCCAGAAGGTAATCACGGATGCTCGCAGCGTAATCACGCAAGGCATCACACTCATCTGAAAGCAGCACGCTGTGATCACGAAGTTCATCAAAGAAGGAGGCAAGATCAGCGGAGAGCAGTTCTGGGGGCGCGTGCCGCAGGGTGTGGATGAGCTCACGGTTCGGCCGGATCTGTTGCTGGATCGACATAATCTCATGCTTCTGCGCGTAGAGTTCAGAGGCGGTGATGGCGGTGTGATCTTCCTGAATAATTTTATCAATCTCCACCAGATTTCTCTCAAGTAAACTAAGGGATAAAACAGCGTGATCGACCACCGTATCAAGTAAGGCCCATAAGAGATAATCAAGCCCCCGTTGACGGAGACGGCCCTGGGCATTTTTTAATCTGCGAAAGATGGGATCGAAGACACGGGTAGGTCCTTCACAAAAAGAAATCAGAGTTTGAGGACCCATGAAAATGGAGAGCTGCTGAAATTCTAATTCCTTCCCATTCTGGGCCATTTCTAAAACTTTAATTTGCACGAAGAGCGAGTCTTCAAACAACTCCACTTTTGCGCGACCTTCTGTGTTAAGAAGGTCTTCGAGAAGAAGCTTGGGAATCTCAAATATCTGCCCTGCTTCTGAAATTTTCTCCACATCATGAACGCCCGTGACATGAAGCCAAGTGGGGTTCTCTCTTCCCAAAAAACGGCGACAGTCCTCAAAGCGTGAGATTGTTTCCTCCTCAAGATGCTGGGGGCCATAGTCAGTGGCCTCAATCAGGATTTCATCGACACGCTGCGCCCCCTCGAAGACGAGCGCCCCGGGGGCATCACCAGGTTTACGCTGGCGCGGAGAACAGCGACGGGTGCGTAACTTCTGGAGTAACTTAGTGGGAGTCGCGTGGTTCATGACTTGGGAGTGAATTGTAGTCCTTCTGGAAGGGTCCGCAGATGAATGTCTTGCTGTGGGAAGGCGATTTCTATTCCAACTTCGCGCAGGGCGTTATCAATCTCATAGTGCAGGTCACTTCTTACCGAAATTAAGTGGGAAACTCCGCTCACAAATCCACGCACTCGGAAATCCAGCGTGCTATTACCAAAGTTTTCAAAAAGGATATCCGGCTTCGGTTCATCTAAAACGTGGGGATGTTTTTTGAGGACTGATTTGAAAACCTCAGTCGCTTTCGCAGTGTCTGATCCGTAGGCGATTCCCACCGGAATTTCCAGCCGGAGAACTGAGTCTTTCAAGGTCCAGTTGACAAGCTGGCTCGTGATAAATTCCTTATTCGGGACGAGGAGTTCGCGGTTATTAAACTGCTGAATGGTGGTGGCACGGATTTTAATCTGAGTCACTCTCCCAGAAATATCACCCACCGTGACGACATCACCAAGCCTGACTGGACGTTCAAATAACATGATGATCCCCGCAACAAAATTGGCAAAAATTTCCTGTAACCCAAAACCAATTCCTAGGGTAATCGCCGCCGCTAACCACTGGACTTTCCCCCAAGTGATCCCGATTTGCTGGAGGGCTAAAACGACTCCCACAAGGACGATGAGGTAGCGCACAGTCGTGGTCAGCGCGAAGTTCCCTCCTGGACCTAAGTTAATACGACTAAAGAGGGTGAGACTCAATAAACCGGGAAGGTTCCGGGCACTCATAAAGGTGACCATAAAAAAGATGATCGTGAGGAAAAGGTCCTGCAAAGAAACGCGACTATCGCCACCCTGTATGAGCTTTTCCACCCCATCCTTCGCCTCAGAAACTGGCCCTATGAGAGAAGGGAGTGCGGGAGTTTCTGGCGAGTTAAGCTCCGCCGCGAGTGCGGGTGACTCTTCTCCCCAAATTGTCACCTTATCGAGTACTGAGAGCGCAGGAAGGGTGCTGAACCAAATCACCCAAAGCCCGAAGCAAACCGCCACGAAGCTGACCAGACGTAAGAGCTGCGTGGTCTGCCCTTCTACCTCCACCACATCCACAGCTTCTGCTTTCACCTCTTCTAAGCTAGGAAGCTCAGGCTGGGTGTCTTCTCCTTCTTCTTCCCGCTCCCGTTCGGCAAGAGCTGCTTCTCGGCGGCGCAGTGCCTGAGAAATGGCAAGCCTACGCCGAGAAACCAAGGTCCATCTGGTGAGAAAACGAGTGACGATGAAGGCTAGAACGAAGAGTCCTGCAGTAGCCACCACCTGAGACCGCAGAGTTAATACAGAAGCGAAGTATCCCAAAGAGGCCCCAAGCGCGAAAATCACGGGAACGGCCATGAGCACGAAGTATGCAACTTTGGTAAATGGAGAACTCTTCCCCTCTTTCTGAAGAATAGACCGCTCTGGGTGGAACAGATGATGGTTAACCCCAAGGACCAGAACCATCGCAAGGACAAAGGAGAAGCGGCCAGACTCACTACTCACCTCACTATGGGTCAGTGCGGTCACGATAAAAACCGCAGGAAGCACGAAAGGTAAGGACCATTTGAGGTTTCGGAAAATCAGGGCCGCCCGGTCCTGATGCATCTTAAAGTGTGATACGAAGAGCCCTTCTGGGCGGGAGAAGTGAATAAGGCAGTTCACTAGAAGTAAGGTCGTAGCGAGACGCCAGATGGCAGCTCGCCACGAGGAGGGATCATCAATCAAGAACGAGAATAAGATGAAGAGAAGTGGAAGCCAGAGAGAGAGCAAGAAGACAGCGATGAGATTCTTAATCGTAGGTAGCAGGACTGTGCAGTTCCGCCGGACGGCTTCTTGGTTAGAGCGTTTGATCGTTTGGCAGAGGCGCCCACGCCGTAAAAAGATCCCCAGACCGACTAGAAAAATCACGCTGATGGAAGCAATTTTTGAGAACCAGTTCCGTTGGATGGACTGCAGCACGTTCTGTAAAGTGGCAGGACACATTAGATCCACCAAACGGGCCCACTCTTCAAAAGGCTCACGGAGATCCAGCGGGTCAGTGCTTTTTATCCAAAGCAAACGCTCATCGATATAACCTGAGTACTCATTAATCTCAGCGATGGTGTATTTGGCAGATTCTATGCCCTCGCTCAGAGTAAAGTTGAGCTGGGTGTATTCACTTTTAAGGTCCTGCAAAAGGGATGTCCGCTTCTCTATCAGGGCCTCGATGGCGGATCTCTTCAGGCGGGGGTTTTCTGCCAAGAGCTCGCTCATTCTTTTTTCACTTAAGACATCGAGAGAACTGATGCGGTCCGAGAGATCTAGCATTGAGATTTGGGCCTTCGCAGCACGTTCTAAATTCTGACGCAGCTCGCCAGAAATCTGATCAGTACTCGGCAGACGCGAACGCTCTTTTCTAAGGAGGAGACCGGTCTTATCATCGAGGCCTAATTTGGCAGTTTCGAATAACTCGATCCGGCGGCGGGCATTCTCGAACTGTTCTTTGATCCGCCTCCGCATCTTCTGCACAGATTCCCGGTAGCGATCAGCATTTTCTAAACTCGCCCGTAACTTCCCTCCCTCAGCTCTCTGTTCATTGAGCTCTTGCACCTCTGTGACGATTTCAGCGAGCTCAGGAATGGCGGAAAATACCTTAGCAGACTGCTCCAGGCTTTGACGTGTTTTGTCCGACTCCTCCTTCTTTAAAAGCGTGAGTCTCTCACTCAGCACTCCTTCTAAGGCCCGCAGTTCTTCTAAATGATCCATGCGGCGACGGAGCCGCTGGGTGTAAACTTCTTCTTTTTTAGTGAGGAGGACCTTTTCCGCCTGCAGTTGAGCGAGCAAGGCTTCTAGCCTCCGCCGAGTTTGCAGGGCGACTTGATGGCGAGCTGCTTCTAGCTCCCCAGACTCGAGGTCCGGCACCTTAAGCTCACTCAGTGCTTGCTGGGTGCGGTCGAGATTTTTTGCAAGAGCAGCAGATCGCGAAGGAGACTCGTCACTCTCATTCTTAAGCGCCTTCGTCGCCTGATCTGTAGACGTGATTTCACTCTCCACTCTCGCCAGCACTTCCTCCACTCTCGCCAGATTAGCACTGTTCTCTGGTGCCTGAGGCAAGGTGAGCTGAAGATTTTGACCGAGTTTTTCCAAAGCCAGACGAGCTTCTTTCTCTGCCTGAACTGCCTGTTTAGCTCCTTCAAGCTCAACCAAAGCATCCTGCCAAAGCTTCAAAGCCTCTTCACTCAGATTCGCAGATTGATTATCCGTGATACGCTCATCTAGCTCCCGCTCACTCAAAGGCGCAGCCCATAAAGAATGCCAACAGACCAGTAAGCAGAAAAAGAAAACCCTCATCATTTACGAAGAGAGTAGAAGAATTTTCTGAGAATGAAAGTGATACTCCGCTTGCTCTTAGCAGTCATTAAGAACAGTCTAATTTTATGGAGAGTCATTATGATATTATCGTCATCGGTGGAGGAAGTGGCGGATACGCTGCCGCAAAAAAAGCAAGCGATCTGGGGCTGAACGTCGCCGTCATTGATGGAGCGAAGGAACTGGGAGGCCTCTGCATTCTCCGTGGCTGTATGCCCACAAAGGCCCTACTAGAGAGCTCTAACCGGATGCGCGCGATCCGTGAGGCCGAGGAGTTTGGCATCCAAGCAAGCGCCCCTACCCTCGATCTAAAAGCAGTCCGTGACCGTAAATCTCGCCTCATTAATGAGTTCCAGAAGTGGCGTGTCAAAGGCCTCAACAAAGGTGATTTCTCCCTCATAAGAGGCTCAGCCCGCTTCGTCTCCTCCCATGAAGTTGAGGTCGAGGGCCATGGCAAGCTCAGTGCAAAATACTTCATCGTCGCAACCGGTTCTCAAGAGGTCATCCCCCCCGTTCCCGGACTTACGGAATCTCCCTTCTGGACCAGTGACGACATTGTCACCCTGCCAAAAGTGCCTGAATCCGTCGTCGTCGTCGGCACCGGGGCGATCGGCATGGAATCCGCATTCTTGTTCGAGGGGCTTGGCTCCAAAGTCACCATCATCTCCCGTAGCCGCCCTCTGCTCTCTGGAATAGAACACTCGATCTCCGAGGCCATGGAAAAGCGCTGTCAGGACCTCGGCATCAATATCATTTTTGAAAAACCTCTCCGCCAAGTAGACTACCAAAATGAGGAATTTATGCTCACCCTCGGCGAAGATGAGCAAATTTCCTGCGAACAGCTCGTAATGGCCGTGGGCAGGAAACCAAACATCGCCGGTCTAGAACTCCAAAAAGCTGGCTTCCCAGAAGGGCTAAGACGCCTAGAAATCGACTCTTTTTGCCAAAGCTCACAGCCTCACATCTTCGGCGTTGGTGACTGCTCTAGCCCCCTCGCTGTCGTCCACCTCGCGGTGATGCAGGGAGAAGCCGCTGGAGAAAACATCGCAGCCCTCCTGAAAGACGAGGCAATGACTGAGACCTGGGACCCACGTCTCAACATGATCGGAATTTTCACAGACCCTGAAGTCGTCCAACTTGGCCTAAGCGATCAAGAGGCAAAAAACGCAGGCTACGATCCAGTCTCAGCCTCCTACCGCTTCGACGATCAAGGAAAAGGGGAAATCGTCGGAGAGAAACACGGCCTCGTTCGCCTCAGCGCAGATCGCACCACTGGGAAAATCTTAGGAGCCTCCGGCATGGGACCACACGTCATTGACTACGCCCACACCATCATGGTCGCCCTTCACCAAGAGCTCAGCGTGGCAGACTTCTTAAAAATCCCCTCCTACCACCCTACTCTTGGGGAAATCTGGACTTATGTCGCGGAAGAATTACTTGAAGAACTGGGGTGAAGATTTTTCTCACCCAATGAAGGCTTTGCTGTTCCCTCCCCGCTTCTACCAGTACATGCTAAAGCTATGGCTGAAACCACCATCGATGTCCGCTACCTTGCTAAGCTCGCAAGGATGAACCTCAGCGAGGAAGAAAGCACTCGCTTTGGAGAGCAACTGGAAGGCGTTATGAAGCACATTGAAAAACTCTCAGAAGTCGATGTCAGCGGAATCCAGCCCACTTCCCACGCCAGTGAAGTCTCTAACCAAGTCCGTGACGACATCCCTGTCGAAAGCCTCCCTCCTGAGGGTTTTCTCCAAAACACCCCTGACCAAGCGAACGGCATGCTTCGGGTCCCTAAAGTCGTAGACGCCTAAGTTCTTATTCTCATGTCACTTGCCGCATCCACCCTCAGTTCACTTCGCCGTCAATTAAACTCGGGCGACATCACCGCTCGTGACATCGTCCAAGATGTCATCCAGCAGATTCACTCTCGTGATGGCGAAATCGGAGCCTTCATTTCACATCACGAAGAAAGCGCCCTTTCCGCCGCCGAAAAGGCTGATCTCACCCTCCCCCTCGGAGGGCTCCCCATCGGTATCAAAGATAACATCAACGTTCTCGGAGAACCCTGCACCTGTGGTTCCCAGTTCCTAAAAAACGCCTACACTGCACCCTACGACGCCACTGCCATCTCCAAGTTAAAAGCAGCCGGAGCCATCCCTTTCGGTCGGACGAATCTTGATGAATTCGCCATGGGCTCCTCGACGGAAAATTCCGCCATCCAAATTACCCAAAACCCCGCCGCCCCCGGACATATTCCAGGTGGATCATCTGGCGGCTCAGCAGCTGCCGTAGCGGGAAAGCTCATACCTGCGACCCTCGGCTCTGACACCGGTGGATCCATCCGTCAGCCTGCTAGTCACTGTGGAGTCGTCGGACTTAAGCCGACATACGGGCGCATTTCGCGCTACGGACTTGTCGCCTTCGGCTCCTCGCTTGACCAAATCGGCCCCCTAACCCAGACGGTCGAAGACTCCGCCCTCTTACTGAATGCCCTCGCAGGCCATGACCCACGCGACTCTACTTCTCTCCGAGCTGCTGTTCCTGATTACACCGAAGGCCTCGACCAAGGAGTTCAGGGCATGAAACTTGGCTTACCCCAAGAATACTTCACTGATGGCATCTGCCCCAAGGTCAGAGAACGGGTGGAAACCGCCGCTAAAAAACTCGAGTCCCAAGGAGCTGAAATTATCCCAATTTCCCTCCCTCATACCGAGTACGCTGTCGCCACCTACTACATCATCGCGCCTGCTGAAGCCTCCTCTAATCTCTCCCGTTTTGATGGCGTCCGCTACGGCAACCGCGCTGAAAAACCTGCGGACATGCTTTCCCTTTATCAAGATAGCCGCGCCGCGGGCTTCGGCCCCGAGGTAAAGCGACGCATCATTCTAGGAACCTACGTTCTCTCATCAGGATACTATGACGCCTTCTACCTGAGAGCCCAAAAAGTCCGCACCCTCATCCGCCAAGATTTCCAGAAAGCCTTTGAACAAGTCGATGCCATCCTAACCCCCGTGGCCCCAGAAGGCCCCTCTAAGATGGGAGCCTCAGCTGATGACCCGCTCAAGCAATTCCTAGCCGACATCTTCACCATCTCCGCGAATCTTGTAGGAAACTGCGGCATCTCAGTTCCACTAGAACCCAGTGAAGGACTCCCCATTGGCCTGCAAATCCTAGGCCCTCACCTCGGTGAGCAGACCATCTTACGCTGCGCACGTGCCGTAGAAGCCGGCTAGGTGACTTAGCCAGTTTTTCCAAAGCCACCTCAAAAGAAAAACCACCTATCTAGGTGGTTTTTTTCGTCAAAAATTTGAGACTGCGCTCTCTTTACCAATCCACATTATGTCCACGGGTATCGATGTGGACGAAGGTAGAATAACGACCGATTCCCCCCTTAAATAGTCCCTCAGAACGCACGTGTCTGGCAGCCCGAGCCACCGCACTAGGAGATGTTTTAAATTGGAGATCGAGGGCGAAGTTCTGTAAATGCCATGATCGCGGCTTCGCACCCGGACAGCGGCTATTATAAGCAGGACTCCGGTAGGCGGAAGCAACATTCTTAATCGGCTGGTCTAAAACTGCTGCGACTCGGTCTGCCGCTTTTAAAGTGCCTGCCATAGAACGCCACATAGACTTTGGCGGGAGAGAATTCCAGAGACTCCCCTTCGTCCGCGCATGAGCTTTAATCACCTGAAAAGGAGTGACATACTTAAGCCGCAGACCTTCGAGGAAGTTACCATAACTTTGGATTTTCTTCTCCCCTTCGATCTTCACCCATGACTGGGGAAGCTTAGCCAGACTCATGGGAGAAGACTGGCGGAAGAGAAAACCGTGGGAAACTTGGGTGCTTGCTATTAGGCCTGCAACCGCAGCCGAGGTCGTCGCTAAAAAATTTCGCCGAGTGGGTAAAATGATACGGGTGTCCGTTTCGGGGGTACTCATTGCATGGGCAGGATGCAAAAAGTGTACCAATTATCCAGCAAAAACTTAAAAGGCTCTTTGTAATGACTCTAAAGAACTTATTGTGAATAAGTTCTCCTCTCCATTAACATTTAATTTCTCTTAAAAAATAGGCAACATACCCAGTTTCTCAACTCATCGGAACAGCACGAAAAAGAGCCATCACTTTTAATAATTCGACCTCCTCAGATAAAATATCTGCAAAACTCCCATTTTGCGTAAAACGCTTATACATCCGTAAATAGTCCTTCCTCAGAGCCGCTGGCACCCGGTCCTCATTCCCACTCGCCATAATCCAACTACTTAAATAACGTTTCTTCTGAACAGAGGCCACCACCTTCTGCACCGCCTCATGCCTCAGATCGTTAGAAATTTTAGCGAATAAGGTCACTACCACATCTTCATCACCCTCCAGAACTTGTAGAATACGCCCCTGATCTACCACCAAGATTCCGGTCACATCCAGTTTCTCATTCCGCGCGATCGACTCCTCACCGATCCGCTGTAACTCCTCAGGACCAAAAAGCGCAGTCGCCCGGCTCACATAAACAAGACGAAAAACTTGTGAGAGGTCAGCCCGACTCGCCGCTAATTTCACTGACCTAAAACGACCTAACTTCTCCGATCTTTCTTGCACATCTCGAGTTTCGCTTTGCTCCCCTTTTTTCGCAAGTCAAACTCCAGAGACAGAGTAAGCAAGTTAGGGGGAGGCAGCATCCCATCAGCGCATCTTAAAAGACCATAACATCATCTTAAAGATGGTCCATATTGTAAAACAGAGACTAGAAGAACAGGGACTAACAAATCCCACTCCGGTTTTATTCCGTCTCGGTTCCCTTTCCCGAGTAATTTTTAACGATAGAAAAAGCCACTCTGGTTTCCCAGAGTGGCTCTGAATCGTTTAATCCGGCAGAGATTATCCCTCTTCTGGAGAAGGACTCCACTCCTCAGACTCGTTATTGCTGGTGGCAAGGTTGAACGCTTGCTCAAGTCCAACAAGATCGCTGGATGGGCGAAGAGTCTCGAAGGACTGACTCTCTTTCTGAAGTTGATCTTCAGAGTAAGAAACGGCCTTAATAGAGAGACCAATGCGGCGCTCGATCTTATCCACCTTGATGACGCGGGCTTCCACCTCATCGGCAACCTTAAGAACATCCTTCACCCGCTCCACATGCTCCTCACTGAGCTGTGAAATGTGAATGAGACCATCAATGTCACCATCAAGGCTAACGAAGGCACCGAAGGAAGCGATCTTAGCCACAGTTCCGCTCACCTTATCACCCACCTTAAACTTACTGTCGATGTCTGACCATGGGTCATTATCAAGCTGCTTGATTCCCAAAGAAACCCGCTGGTTTTCTTTGTCAATCGAGAGAACCACTGCTTCTACCTCATCACTCTTCTTGAGCATCTCGGAAGGATGGTTGATCTTACGAGTCCAGCTAAGATCAGACACGTGGATCATTCCATCAATGCCCTCTTCTAAGCCTACGAAAGCACCATAAGCGGTGAGATTACGGACCTCACCCTTAATTTCCTTACCGATTGGGTAGCGTGCTTCGATCTCAGACCATGGGTTCTCCTCAAGCTGGCGAACACCGAGAGAAATCTTCTGCTCCTCGATGCTGATCCCGAGGACGACTGCCTTAATCTCCTGATCAATCTCTAAGACATCACTGGGGCGGGTAATCCGCTTCACCCAGGAAAGCTCAGAAACGTGGACCAGTCCCTCAACGCCCTTCTCGATCTCGATGAATGCACCGTATGGAAGGAGTTTAGTCACCTTACCAGCAACCTCTGCACCGATCGGGAAGCGGGCCTCGATATCTGCCCATGGATTATCGGTCATCTGCTTCAGACCGAGAGAAACACGCTCTTTGTCCCGGTCAACATCCAGAATCTGGACCTCGAGCTCCTGACTCACGCGGAGCATCTCAGAGGGATGTGCAATACGTCCCCAGCTCATATCAGTGATGTGAAGAAGCCCATCCATCCCCTCAAGATCCACGAAGGCTCCGAAGTCTGTGATGTTCTTAACTTGTCCGATGACCTTGTCCCCTACCGTGACAGTCTGGAGGAACTTCTGGCGCAGCTCAGCACGCTCAGCCTCGATGACTTCACGACGACTCAGAACAAGATTCTTACGGTCATCATTCACCTTAACGATCTTAAACTCGTAGACGTTTCCAACATACTCGCTGAGATCACGAGGAGGGATGATGTCTACCTGAGATCCGGGTAGGAAGGCCTCGACTCCCACGTTCACCATGAGGCCACCTTTGACGGCACCTTTGACTTTTCCTTTCACAAGACCTCCAGCCTCGTAAACCTGCATGATCTTTTCCCAGTTCTGCTTATGAGCAGCTTTCTCCTTAGAAAGGACAATGAGGCCCTCATCATCTTCGAGACGCTCGAGGAGGACTTCCACCTCGTCTCCCACTTCGATTTCTTCGTCCTCGAACTCGGAAACTGGGATCGCTCCCTCTGATTTATACCCAATGTCGACGACGACAACTTGGGGGCGGATGTCAAGGATAGTGCCATTGACAATTGATCCTTCTTTAAACTCGCGGAAGTGCTCGTCGATCAGGGCTAAAAGCTCTGTATTCTCGGGCTCCGCAACTGCGGTATTACTCATAACTGTAGGTTAGAATTTGGGTTAGTTTGGTTAATCGTCCAGACGACAGGTGCCCCACTGGAAGGAATTAAGCATTGCGGGGCGCCAACGTGCTTAAATCCGGCGGAAAATCGTAACCCATTGAGGAAACGAACCACTCGCGTTTTTTACTTCAGGCAATACCCCTAAATAAAAAACGCGAATGGCACACTCGAAGGGAGTCGAACCCCTAACCTCCTGATTCGTAGTCAGGCGCTCTATCCAATTGAGCTACGAGTGCTAATTCGCGTGGCGGGACTCTAGGAAAAAAGAAAGCTCCGTCAACACTTTAAGGGAAAAATGACGCCTTTTACTTCCGGAACTTCCAGAGAAGAAACAGGGAGACTCCGATCAGTAGTAAAATCCATGATCGTTCTAAGACGGAGGCTTGATCTTGCTCATTTTCCACAGCGAGACGGAGCTCTAAAGCATCGTTCCCATTAATCTGCATTTTCCGGCTAAACACGAGTAACTCTCCTGACGGCAGAATGACGGGATCGATCTGAGGCCGCACCGCGGTTGTAAGCCGTTGATTCCTCACCCATTTTGCGGCAATTCGGTCTAACTGGCGGTTCACCTCTGCGTCATTCCCATTGATCGTATTGACATAATCTTCGTTCCCGAAGTTAAGCTCGCCGGAGAAGATCGGATTGGCGCGAGTCGCAGCAGCAATCTGACTCTTATCCGCCCTCCCTTCATCCCACACATTCTCATGATAGAGGCGTTGACGTCTGGTATTGAGCCCCATAACCGCTTGCTGCTTCGCCAAGTTCTCCACCTTAACTCTGACGTCTTCATGGCTCGCGGCATCGAGATTAGACTGATTGTAAACTTGCACTAAAGTCTGGTTCGCCTTGGTCTGCTCACCTGCTTTCAAGAAAGCACTCGCCTTATCCAGACGCTTGAGCGAAGCCCTTTTCTTTTCACCACTACGCTGTTCTACCAAATGACGATATCCCCCCTGACCACGCTCACCTGCCTTTAAAATATCTTCTAAGTCTAAGTCACCCTCCACGCCCCTTAAGGAATAGCCCTCTGGTAAAGAAACAGTCCAAATGACGTTTTCTAAAGGCTCACCAATCTTGAATGCCTTGAGGGTAAGCTTACTCAGAGACTTATCGGAGAGTGAAGTGACGTAAGTAAATTTCACACTCGCTTCACTGCCCCCCGCATCAGCTCTCACATGAAAGCGAAAAGAATCACCGTCCTTCACCACGAGGGCATTCTCTTCATTCACAAAGACGCCAAAAAGGCGGCTCTCTGGTGGGAGGTTCAGAAGGAGAGATCCACGCTGACGACACTCTAGACGCAGCTCCACCTGGCTGACGACCTCTCCATGTGACGATAAAACAGTATGCAGAGAGCCCCCAGTCACACGCACACTTGCCGCAGCCGCCACCTCATGCTCCTTCCAGCTGATTGGAACTCCGACACTAGGCTGCTTAGTCCGTATGAAAAGAGCTGGTGCCCGCCGGCGGTCGACTTGATAAAGAGCCTTAGGGAGAGAATTCCAGTCCGCTTCAGTCCAGACAGAGCGATGAAGTGGGTCTAACTTCAGTCGTGCTCCCGGCCTGAAAGCTAAGTAACTTTCTTGCTGACGTAGTTCAGGAAACACAGCGGTATGAAAGATCGCCTGATTTTCGCTTTGTTCATACTCCACTCGTAGAGGGACCTTTCCTATCACTCGGCGTTTAAAACGGATCTTCCATTGATTCCCTCCGCTGTGTAGGATATCTCGTACTTCTGCCCCTGAGACCCTCACAGTCTGAGAGTCAAGCTCTGATAGACTCGGTAACGTCATTTCCAACTCCCGGATCGAGGCATAGTCTACTTCTAAACTTAGATCGATCCGCGACTTCGACCGCCCCTCCCGCAGCTCCACATCATGCAAGCTCTGCGCAGCTAAAGAAGGAGCTAACTGATCGACCTTTAGCCCAAGTTCCCAAGCCCCCTGCAAAAGCCTAAAAGCTAAAGTGCCCACCTGCATTGCTCCTAATTCACGCGGATCCAGTGCAGAAAGATCCTTCCTCTGAATGACACTCAACTGCACCCCGCGACTTGGAATAATGAGTAAACGCCCCACCTCACGCCTAGCCTCCCGGAGAGAAATTTTAGGCACCTGCCAGCTCTCAGCCTCCAGCTTAGGAGAGGCCGCATTAAGAACGAATGAAAACTTCTGAGAGCCCATCGTCTTCCCATTTAAGTGCATCACCACCATCCGCTGCGGAGCTTCTCCCACCTCCGTCCAGTGGTTCAAGGCATCCCCTCTTAACGACTCCACCTCATAGCCACTCGGCAAGGGGAAACTAAGTCGGAAAATTCCGGCGCGGGTGATCTCCACCGCTAACTCAGCAGCCAGAACCACTCGCTCTTCTCCGAGAGACAGCCGCTGCAGCGAGTCCACTCGCACCTCTGGAGAGACTGGAGCCACTTTCAACTTTAAAGCAGCCTCCTCCTGAGCGTAACGATAAGCCTTCTGCAAGGATACGGTCGCTTGCCCATCTCGGTCACGAGGTAAAAGCTCATCTCCAAAGTCCCTCACATTTACTAGGGACATTCCCTCCACTTCATCGCTCTCTAATTGAGCCTCCTCACCGAAGGCTAAAGCAAGTTTCCCCACTTCTCCTGCCGCCCCCTTCACCCTCATCGGAGAGAGAGACAACTCTGCCGGAAGTTCGGCAAGTGCCCGCTGAGTTTCCACCTCGATCGTAAAGGGCTCAGATTGCTTAAGACTCAAGCCCACCGTCAAGATCTGAGTGGAAGGATTAAAGCGCCACGGACCCACTAATTCACTTCGGACTTCACTCACCGTAAATCCGGTAGGCACCACGAAGGACAACTGCCCCACCAGCCCTTGCGCCGGTCTCACCTTCACGAGATGTCTTCCATCGACCACCCCTGGGCCTGGGATAAAGAGATGGTCCATCTCCACATAATAGCGGCTCACCTCCGTGCTCACATCACGCTCCCTTGGACTTAAAGAAATCCTCACATCCTCCTCTGGAGCTAGACTAAGAATCGCCCCACTGCCTTCTTCATTCAGGACTCTTTTACGGATTGCCGAGCTCGAATCAATCGACCATGCACTCTCTTCATAACGGACCGTTAACTTCCGCACCGCCGCCATTCCTGTTAACAAAGGAAGCTCTTTCGTGGCATCGGCAATCGCTAGCTGATACGAGAATTCTACTAAATAACGCCCCTCGCGGGTGAGCACCGCTAAGTAATCTCCTCCTTCCGTAATCACCTTCACCCCTTCACCCTTAAAGCTCGTCAAAGTTGCTGGCTCCTTCAGAAGGAGAAAGCGCTCCCCCGCTCTCCCACTCAAGGTAAACTCCCCCTTAGCCCGTAAAAACTGACCTCTAATATCCCACTCTTCAGTTAAAGAATCTCCCGCCTTCCACTCCGGAATACTAGAGGCCTTAGCCTGTGCAGTTCCCGAGACAAAAACCGCCATCAGACCTACCATAAGTAAACTGACTATCCCCACACTAGGGCCACCCTTTGCTCCAGCATCTCTCCCATCATCGTCAGCACCATCACCATCATTTTTTCCTGAAAAATCACGCCATGCTGCTAAGGCACCTTTCATACCCCTGAAAAAAAGCACTGAAATCCCCACTCCCAACAAAGCGAAAAACCAAGGCGCCCCGCCCGAAAGAGACAACAAGGCAAAACAAAAAACACCACCCGCCAGAGAGAATAAAAGACCTCTATGCTTCCTCCACCTGAAAGCCATTACTGATAAGAGCAGAGAAAGTCCAAAAGCCCCACTAGCGCTTCCTCCATGGCTCAATTTCCCCTCTTTAAAATGAACCACCGTCACCCCCAGTGGATCATCTGCCGCTTTCACCGGAGCAGCATACACTAAAACCTCTGGGGGAACTTCCTCTCGGTCCACCCCCTGCACTGCGAGATAGAAAGCCCCCACGGCAGCGACCCCCACGAGTACAAGCCCCAGCATCGCCACTCCCGCACGCACTCTCATCAGCAATGACCCACCCAGCCAGAGAAACACGAGTAAGGAAAAACGAAACAACGCTTCTTCCTCGATCCATGAAAACCCGTTCCCGATCAAAAATGGGCTCAGCAATTGAAGCGTCCCAGAAGAGACCGACCTTAATTGATATCCAGTGTCTGACTTCACCTCCCAGCGAGTCGTAAACTGAGTAGCACCAGCCACTCTCGGGGCCAGAAGATTCAGCTCTTCCCCCTCCATCTCACCAGCATGACTAGAGCGCACCGAGACACGTAGCGGAGAATGAGGACCCACTGAATCCTCCAGAGGAATAAGGCGCATTTCTCCAGCTTCTCGAACCGTCACCACCTTCCCATCCACCTTCACCTCATCCACCTGTAAATCTGCAGGGACTTGTAGCTCAAGCGCACGTGAACTACGCACGCGCACATCAAAGTCCGCAAGCGTTACCACCCCTCCATCACGGGAAATCCGGCTTGAAAGCTTGGCAAATTCCACCACTCGTGACTCCAGATCCCCTCTCTTAAGCCACGAGATTTCTCTCTCTAAGCGAAAAGGCCGCCGCTGATACGCCCACGCCCCTAAAGTCGGAGAATGACTCATCAGCTGATATTCCTTCGGCAGTTCTACTGGATCAATCTCTTGTAAAGAATTCTCCACAGCTGCCTTCATCTCCACCTGACCTGGACTCACCACCTGCACGAAACCAGACTCGCGCTGGACAGCTTGCACCGCCAACTCAGCGAGTCTTAGCGACGACTCGGCCTCTTGTTCGTAAGTAACTAAAAGTTGATAAGCTCCCATTACAGGACGGTGCAGCGGCACCACAAGCGCTCCTTCCACGAGACGATGATCGCGGACATCAGAGCCACTCACTTCTATATGCTCACCCCCCTCAGGTAGTTTAAACCGCCACTCATGCACCGGAGCCCCTGTGACAAAAAAGTTAAAAAGAACAGAGACATACGCCCTTCCCTCCTTCAGCGAATAGAGATGAAACGTGTCTGCCTGGATATTCTGCTTCAGTGCCGTCACTCGCATTTCTGCACTCCAATTCTCCGCCTTAACCCGAAAGGCCTGCTGGACATTTTTACCACGCTTGAGAAGTCGTGCTAGAGGCATCTCGGCCAGCCCCTCCACCTTCTCTGGACTCACTCGGAAGCCCGGCACCGCACTCACACCCACTTCCCCGCCCACACTCGTATCTCCTGGAAAAGACAGTCCAGGCAGGCTCCAAGCGCCCACCTGAGCGGCCTCATTTTTCTCTAAATGCACCTTCACCAGACGGCGCCCTATCACCTCTTGTCTAAAAATCACTTTCAGTCGGCGCCGCCCTTCTTTCGCTTCAGAAATCACATAATCAGCCACATCAGCTCCAGTGACCGAGACCACTGAGTAATCAGCAGGTCCATAAAATGACCATTCACGAATCGCCGCTTCTCGGATTTCTAATTCCAGATCAGCTCGTAAAACTCGGTCCGTTTCAGTAAATTCGTAGGCTAAAACTTGCGAGACATTAATCTCTGGCTTCACTCGCTCCGCCGCCACTTGGAAAGAACGCTGTGCTGCCGGATAACGGTAATGAAACACTTGGCGTGGAGACTTTGGCAAGGGAGCAACCTCTGGATACTGCCTAGGTGAAAGTTGGGTAAGCCCAGCCGCATTCTTCAGTTCTATTCGGACCGCACCTCGGTTATAGATTCGGAAATGTCCCGAATGTCGCAGCCCTCCTAAGGGAGTCAGCCGCAGAGGTTCGCTCTTCACCGGGAAAGCCGCCAAGGCCGCCTGCGAACGGATCATAAACGCCGCCTTCTTAGTCACCGCTCGGGTCAGCAGAATCTCTAACACCCGCTTCTCAGTCACTTGCCAACTAAGGATATTCTCACCCTCCACCGCCAGAACCTCTCCCACTCCCGCTAGCTGTATCTTTAAGCTCTCCAACGCCCCCTGTAAGGTCTTAATGTTCAAGTGAGTCGCTTGTTCTAACAGGCCTGCTCCCACCGAAATCTCCTCCATCGCTTCACTCGTATAACACAACTCCCCCTCACTCGACTCCCTTTCCGGTCGCCATGAAAATTGACAAATCCCACTTGCTGGAAGAAAGGCACGGTGCCCTCCTGCCACCTGAAAAGGACTCACTACGGAAGCCTTCTCGAACACCGCCGTTTGCGCTAGGCCCTTCAGGCCAATTGGCACGACCACTCCGCTTGGCACAGAAAAGTTCACTTTCTTCCACCCGTCTACCAACTCAATCGCTGTGACAAACTCGAGGTCAATTGCATGAACCCCAGCTTTCTGAAACTCCATCTGATAACCCTCCGAAGTCAGTTTCAGCTGATAAGCTTCACTCCATACTGGAGCCACCGGAGCAGCTCGACCGCCTAAAATGGGCACAGAGACAGGCTCCTCACTTGTCACGTGAGCTTCAGCAAGAAGACGGAACTTCATCGCTCCCTCCTCCGGAAGGAGCTCTCCCTCTAAGCGGAGATCACGGAGCTCGAGCGGAAGAGCCTGCACTGCCGATAGAGCCACCTCTGCCCTAAGATGCGCCGACCCTGCCGCACTTAGGCGGTCCTCCCCCACCCCACACTTCAAGGTCAATGCCCCCTCCGCTGAAAGGAGCTGATGTTCTAGCCCCTCGGCATGAGATAAGAGGTAAGTCGCAGAAAAGCCTGATGCCGCAGCAGCTCCAAAGGTAGTCAGCTTAAACTCTTTCGGAAACTCGCTCACCTTACGCCTAAAAACTAGCTTCGCGGTGAGCGACTTCACTTCCACATCCGCAGGAACTAGATCAAGAAAACGGGCCTGCCCCTCTCGCCTAACAGACCACGACTTCACCTGATCTCCTTCCACCTTAGAAAGCGAGGCTGGCCCTAAAATTTCCACGGAGAAAAGCGAAGCTTCACCCTGAATGACCGTGAATTCCACCTCGGCAGTTTCCAGCAAATACTCTGCCCTGAAATCCGCCTTCACTCCTAAGTGAGTACGGTAAAAAAGCGGCACCTCGACTTTAGGGCGTGGAGTCTCGATGATCACGCGCCCATCCCTAGCCTCAGGCTCCTGCATCATCTCTTCAGCGTGTGCACCGATAAAAAAATCAGCTCCTCTAGGAAGGGGCTTTATGACCTCTTGAGCAGGAATCAGAGTGCCTAAGAGCAGTAAAAACAAAGCGTAAAATTTCATCATCTGGGTCAAAAAAAAGTTAATCATCGCTAAATCGGAACACTGCGAATCAATCTGCAAGCCTATCACTCGCCCATCCCAACATCGCTTTAAATTCTCGGAAGCTCTCGTAAGAACCAAAGCTCGGCTGCAAGCGTTCCACCTCTTGTCTCAGCCTCTTCAGCTCCACCCTCTCTCCCACTGCACTCTCTTTTAACTTCTCAGCAAAGAGTCCTGCCGCAGCCGCTAAACGCAGTCCGGGTTTAGCTTCTGAAAAAAGAGTCACTTCAGGCTCATAAGGAATGTTCCATGTCCGCTCTACCATCTCCCCACTCGCAGGATCTAAAAAACGCACCGATACCGTGCCCACCTCCCCGCGTCCTTCCGCGAGTGGCTTAAAGTGGTACAATGCCACCCCGCTTTCCTCCGCTGCCATCTCAGCTGCATCCACCGCATCATCCCTAAAGTCTTTTCGCTCTAACTGATGTTGCGCAAATCCATAAAGCTTAAAGCTCTCCACGCGCTCAGGATTAAACAACACCTGCACTTTCACATTCTTGGCCGCTGGGCGGAGAGCTCCCGCAATCTGTCGGGCAAAACCAGCATCAGCATCCGCCGGGCGATCGACAAAATAGTAGCGCCCATCACCCTGCTTCGCCAAGGCACTCAAGATCTCATCATTCAGCCCGTCTGCGCTCACTCCACAGGCATCAAAGGCGATCCCGCCACCGCGCATCGACTCCACCTGACTGGCTAAATTTTTTGGCAAAGCCTCCCCTAAATTTGCAGCTCCATCAGTCACTAAAATGACCCGATTTTGCGCTTCTGGTAGGAATTGCTGCCGTGCCATTTTTGCGCCCAGAGAAAGGGCCTCTTCTAAATTCGTCCCCCCCTCCGTGAGTGGATTTGAAACAATTTTCACCAATTCATGAGCTTTATCCCCTCTTAAACGCTCTGCTAAAAGACGAGGTTTACGAGCAAATCCGATCAAGGTCACCTCATCTCGCTGAGTCAACTGAGCTGCTAGTAAAGCGAAGGCACGCTTCACACTCTCTGCACGCTCTCCGCCCTCCATCGACCCACTCTGATCTAATACGATCGTCAGCCGCAGAGGCGTTAGTGTATTTCGCCCCAGCGAGGCCGTAGTCATGGCGATTCTCATTAAGTTACGCTGTGGGATAAATGGATGAGCACTCTGCTCGATCACCTGAGTCATCTTTTCAGTCTGGCTAGGTCGCGCATCACCATAATCCAGCGCATTGACAAATTCCTCTCCCCGCACTTTTCCAGCCTCCGGCCATGCCCCCTCTGCTAACGCGGCCTTCGCCAATTTGAACGACACATCACTCACATTCAGCGAAAAAGTAGAATCGCTCCTCTCAGAAACAGGCGTTTCAAAATCCATCCTCCTTTGACGACTATGCGCTAACTCTTTCTTTGCCGAAACACCTGAGGAGTCTGACTCTGAGACGGCTATCTCCTTCGATCTAACATTCAAAGTATCTTCCAAGGATAACAAGGCGCTTGAAGGTGGCAACTCGCCCCCACTTGGCGGAACAACTGTTTCCCAGTCACGTTCCAACCATCGACGTGCATCTCTACCCGCCCCCTCCTGATCGGGATCTCTTGGAAGGACATCCTTCTTGTTAAACTTAAACCTCTCACCATGGCTCACTTTCGGGCGCGAGCTTGGGTTCTCTCTTTTCTTCGGTTCGCCATCACCCCAGCCTTCGCCAAAATTTTCACCATTAGAAAAATCAGTCGAGGGCAGCGGGACTTCTGTTCTGGGTATCTTACTCCCACTCGCTGCGATGACTCTAGCGGCAGGACTTGCCGGATACGCAGGCTTTTTACTAGAGTGCGATGATACTATTTTCTTCTTTTGAGGCTCCTCGGAACTAGCGAACGGATCATCGAGCGCAGCAAGAGACTCACTCGTTTCTAAAGGTGGACTCACTACCTGTCTCGGCTCACTAGGAGCTGCCAAACGCTGTCTAGAACTAGCGCGTAGCTCTTCTTGCTGTTTCTTCAGGATCTCGAGGCGCTCTCGTGAGTCCATATACTCATCCTTAGCTTGTGTGTAAGCGTGCTGCCTTAGCGAGAGTTCGATCGTATCATCACGGACATCTTCTATTAAGCCTCCCATGCGAGCCTCTTGTCGATTAAGGCGATCCAGCTTAGTCCGTAAATGTCCACTATCCCCACCATCTGCCCGCGCGATCCGGTCTTTTAACTCACTCTCTACCTCTTCTTTTTCCTCTCTATGTTCCCCCAATCTCTCTTGAGCCCTCTTAGAAATATCTTCTTCACGCGCACCGAGTGGATTCGACCTTCCTCCATCAAAATACGGAATTCCATATTCCTGAATCAGGCCGGTCAGCGCCCTTCGCTGACCAAGAACGATTTCCTCCTGATCTAATATCTCTTTGTCAAGCTTCGCGAGGACGGCCTTTTCCTTTTCCTTCTCTCGCCTCGCCGTATAGGCGACCAGTAGACGATCGTCTTTTCCTTCCGGTGTTTTTAACAAAGCCGCAAATACAAAGATCAAGATGAAACACGCAGCACAGGCGAGAATGAGACTAGGTTTTAGCCACGCCGATTTATCCTCTTCCCTAGACACTCTCAACCCAGTCTGCGGTGCGCTGGTATACTGAGAAAAAATTCGCCCCCTTCTCTCAGCTGATAGCTTCCAGTCCTCTGAACTCACTTCCTGATAGGACTGGTCCAGAAGTTCATGCACTTCCTCCAGACTCTTCCGGTAAGCTTGTAAATGACCGTGCTCAGTAATGAGCTTATTCAACTCCTCTCCCTCAAAGGCTGACGCCTCTCCTAAAACTAGAGCCACAATCCGAGCTTCTAACTCGGGCTCGATGTAGGATTGTAAATCATCGTTCATAGTTTTCTGAGGAGCTTAAAAGTGATGAATACCGAGCTTGCGCAAGCGCTCTGCGAGGTCCTTAAGAAGGTGATGCAAGCGGTAGCCCACATTCCCCACACTCACTTCTAAGCGCTCTGCGATTTCGTGATACTTGAGGTGCTGGAAGTATTTCATTCGGAGCATGATTTGATCTTCTTCGTTCATCTCCGAGATGAGCATCTGGACGAGGCCTACTGCCTCCATCTTCCCGAGCTCATCGTCCGGTTGTGGATGCGCCGAGACCTCTTCTCCCACCTTTTCACCCAATGACTCTTTCTTTGACTTACGGAGGAAATTTAGAGCCAAGTTCCGCACACAGCGGAAGAGCCAAGCACGGGGAATCTCTACTTCATCCCAGTGCTCATGAAGCTTTAAGAAAGCATCCTGAACCACCTCTTCAGCGACTTCTCGACGCCCAAGCAAGGAAAACGCGTAACGTAGAAGAGGACCCTCCTCAGCAGCGAAGACCCGCTCTAGTGATGACGATTTCTCGCCCGATTTTTTCCTAACGGGTGAGGGCATCATATCGGGCCAAGTAGCCTTCTGTGGTTTTCTTCGGGGCACAATGGAACATTCCTTTCACTTAAGAAGACATTTCAAAAGAAGAACTCTTAGAAAAAAGAGTTCTTTTTTATGAGCCTAAGCTCGTTCCTCTCCAATCGACTCGATTAGGGGGCCTGCATCTCTGCCTGTAACTGTCCAAGACGGCTCGCTTCCTCCGAAGTCCTTGCCACCTGCAAACCACGCTCTAAGTAGCTTAAGGCCTGTTTAGAATTTCCCAGATTAAAGGCCAGTTTTGCTAATCTCTCATAAAGCCAAACTTCCCGCCTCCACCGCTGAAGCAACTGTGCATAATGATGATGAGCCAGTTTGTAATTTTTTTCCTCTAAGGCCATCTCAGCTAAATTTTTATGAGCATCAGGGCTTCCAGAATCCTGCGCTAAGGAGGCGTGGTAGTAATCTTTTGCCGAATCCAAGCGTCCATCAATCCGTTCAAGAGTTCCGATCTTACCTAGCGCATAAGAATGCTGAGGACGTATCTCTAAGACCCGTTCAAACAGGGATCGTGTATCAACCCAGTGCTTTCGCTGCTCCTTCGTAAAGGAGCCTAAGGTCACCGCCAAAATGATCGCAACTGCGAGTCCCCAAGTACGAAAAACCCCTAGCCCACGCACGACTAGTAAACTTAATCCCAAGCCGGGCAAATACAGGTAACGGTCCGCCACCAAGTGATTCCCAGCCCTGATAAAACCCAGAGTGGGGAGTAAGAACAGCAGAAATAAAGCTAAGCCCAAGCGCCAAGTCACGCTCAAGCGAGAACTCGTCATCCCCCACGCAGCTCCCCCCATCAGGACAAAGGCAAAGAGTCCAAAAATCACAGGTAGAACTGCTGGATCATCGTAAGCAGTGTGCAGATCAAATGGATAAAACCAAAGCCTGAGCGCTCCCCATAAAGCCCAGCCAGCTCCCGTAAGTCGCTCCATTCCAGTCCGAGGATCCTCTATCGCCTGCCCCCCCTGACCTTGGAAAATTAAAGTCACGAGAATCACCACCAATGACACGAGAACCACCGCAGCATACCTCCGTAATAAACCCCACCACTCTCGCACATCCCATAAACTTTTTCCACGTAGCGCGAGGTCTTGAATAAGCAAAACCCCAGGGAGGACAACCGCCACGGGTTTTGCTAAAAGCGCCCCCACTGCGAGAAAGAAAACGAGGTAAACCGACTTTCCTCGCGCTGCTGCGCCCAAGGACCATAAAATAAATAAGGCACTCAGAATATCTTTCCTACCAGAAACCCAAGCCACTGACTCCACTAAGCAAGGGTGAAACATCCATACCAGCACCACTGCTAAGGCTGAGCTCAGAGACCAAGATAGACCCCTTAACCAATAAACAAGCGAGCAAGCCACTCCAAGGTGCAAGAGAATATTCACTAGGTGGTGCCGCCATAAGGCATTTCCTCCTAATCGCTCCACTAAATCATGAGAAAATACCGTGAGTGGGTGCCATAAGTTGACGACCGAGGCCGTAGTCAACTCTCTCCAATAAGCTAAGCCGAACCCTGCGGGCCTCCCAGTCAAATACTCAGGATCATCATAAAGGAGAGGCTGAAACGAAACAACATCGCCAAAAACCCAACAAGCCGCCGCAATGACACTAAGAAAAACGCCCCCCGCTGAAAGTAGCGGACGGCGTTTTAGAAACGATTGTAGCCACGCAGACATTCTCTCGAAGTGAAAGTAATGACCCACGTCGCTTAGTGTTCAAGGCTTAGGCTCTGCGACGAATCCCAAGAACTCCGACAAAGCTTGAGAGCAGAAACAGCACCGAGCTCGGTTCTGGGACACTGGCAACTAATTCAAAGGTCAAACCCAGTTCAGGGGCTAATTGAATAGCACTTGTTCCACCGAAGCCGATGTTAGGACCGCCTCCTGATCCAAAGGTGTAGAAATTACTTCCAGGATTTGCTGCTGCGTTTCTTGCATCTAGCGTGATGGACACACTGGAATCAGTATTTAAATCCAAGGAAGGAGTTCCGAGTGACGTTGTCACGAATGTTCCATTTGGTGAGTTAAACAAAACGGAGGCATCAGCGGCCCCAGGGAGAGCCCCGGTCGCAAAACTTCCTTCGTAAAAATCAATTAAGGTCGCAGGACGCCCGTCATTCGTACCACCACTGACTTCCAATGTCAGTGAAAGATCCGTGACTTGGTAAGAGAAGCCTGCTGGTGCGGTCGGAAGTGATGACAGATCGAAGGTTAGAACAGAGCGGTAGATGTCTGGCCCTCCGTAGTTACTCCCCACGAGGATCGCATTAAAGAAAGAAGGATCTCCCGCCACTCCATCCGATTGGCGGAAATTTCCAGTGGTCTCGACGTCTGAAGGTGAAAACCCAGTGTTCGCTACCCCGACAACAGTTCCTGAACCATCAGGTGCAAGAAAGTCACTGAGACGAAAAGTCTGACCGGACTGAGCATTGACCACTGACCAATTCATTAGAGGTACAGCAACTAGCAACAGTCTAGCCGATCTCCAAGTATCTGGAGATCTCTTCGCAATTTCATTTTGTTTTTTCATAATAGGGTGAGATCTTGATAAATAAGAAAATTAAAACTCTCAAGAAGAAAATTTTAAAAAAAAACACCTTCCGGTGCTTAGAATCCATTTAAACAGAGGGAGTTACTAAATAACACCCTTCTGAATTAGAGTTTATTTTAAAAAATGCTGAAATTTTAAAGAGAGAGAGACGCTTAGATCACCAAAGCAAAAAGGACAAAAAAGCACCCATAAGCGCCCTTTCTTCGACGCTCAAAAAAGAAGTAAAACGGATACATTCTTCCTAATTGTTCGCTGGTCAGTAAAGTTTACTCTGCCTAAACTCCTTGACCCTAACCTTATGTGTGGAATTGCTGGAGGCCATCAACTCTCTCTTGAACAACTCGGGCAGATGCTACGCGTTCTTCGCCACCGTGGTCCAGATGGCGAAGGGATCCATCACAGTGCGCAAGTCAGCCTAGGCATGACCCGCCTCGCTATCCTTGACCTTAATGGGGGCCAGCAACCCTTCAGCAGCTCTGACCAACGCTTACACGCCATCTGCAACGGCGAAATCTATAACTGGCAAGAGCTCCGCTCAGAGCTTCAAGAGTTGGGACACCAATTTCACAGCACTTGTGATACCGAGATCCTCCCTGCGGCCTACCGCGAGTGGGGCAGCGAACTCCCGATGAAACTCAACGGGATGTTCGCTCTCGCAATCCATGATGAAAGAGACGACTCCCTCTTCCTCGCCCGAGATCGCTGCGGACAAAAACCCCTTTATTTGACCACCCCTGACAGCGGCCCCCTACGCTTCGCCTCTGAGATTAAAGCCCTCTGCGCTGCCCGAGTCCCTCTACGCCCTGACCTCACCCAACTGAGCACCTGGCTAAAGCTCCGCTACTTGCCAGAGCCGCAAACTCTCTATCAAGAAATCGAAACCCTCCCGGCCGCGCATTGGACCCTCATCCAAAAAGATGGCAGTCGCCAAATGACTCGCTACTGGCAGCCACATCCTCTCCCTCCCACTGCCGGAAGTAACTCCAGTAATCACCTCGATCGCCTAGACCAACTCGCCCGCTCATCTGTCGAGCTCGCACTCCAGTCGGACGTTCCTCTCAGTGTCTACCTCTCTGGTGGAGTGGATTCTGCCCTCCTCGCCCACTACCTCCGCGATCTTGGCTTCAGTGATATTCCCACTCTCTCTGTGAGCTTCGGAGCTGATTCGGATGAAAATGCTACCGCCCTCGCTACCGCGAAACACCTCGGTCTTCCTCACCATCCTACCCAGCTCACACCTGCCTCGCTTAGCAAGCTCCCAGAGGTCATCTCACAAATGGATCTGCCTATTGGGGACCCTCTCATCCTTGCCTTCGACCACCTTGCTTCGCACAGCCGCAGCTTGGGAGCTAAAGTCGCCCTTGGAGGAGAAGGTCCAGACGAGCACTTTGCGGGCTACTCTTTCCAAAAAGCCTTTCTCCTTGCTCAGAAACTTGGTCCGATCGGACGATTTCTGAGTGCCTCCACTCTCCCCCTCTTACCCACATCTCTCCTTAATCGCCTTGCTAATTTTCCGGCAGAGCTCGGCCCAGAAGGGCTTAAGAAAATCACCCACTACCTCCGCTCATTCGGGTCTCTTCCTGCTCAAGAGCGTGCCACCTCACTGCATTCACTCTTCACTCCTACTGAAGTCCGTGCCCTCTTGAACCCAGACCTACTTCCCGCTCAAACACCTCCCCCAGCCTACCCTAAGATTACAGATCTCTCCACTCTCCTCACCCCACAGTATTCCTCTTGGCTCCCCGACTGGTCACTGATCCGCCAAGACCGCAATAGCATGGCTCACTCCCTCGAATACCGTGCCCCCTTCCTAGACCATCGCCTCATCGACTTCGCCTTTAGCCTTCCCGACTCTCAAAAAATCTCTCCCCGGATCGACAAAAAAATTTGGCGCCACTTAGCAGCCCGTCACCTCCCGCCGAGCATCACCCACCGCCCTAAACAACCCTTCTACCTCCCCCTAGAACACCCCACTTGGCGTAAACCGCTCATCAGCATGGCCTCAGATATTCTTTCCTCACCGCACCCCTTTCTAAATCGTAAAGCCATCACCCCCTTGCTTAAGGCCACCACCTTTCTTCCCCTTAAAAAACTCGCAGCACTCCTCATCCTCCAACTCTGGCTTAACAAAACCTCTTCATGAAAAATTTAAGAATCGGACTCGTCGGCGCAGGCTGCATGGGCCGCGGCATCGCGCTTCAAGTTCATGCCACCCCGGGAATGTCTCTCACCTGGATCGCTGACCTAAATGAAAAGGCAGCTAAAGAAAGCTCACTCCTCGCTCCCGGGTCCATCGCCAGTAGCAATTTTCAGCGGCTCCTAAGTGATCACCCGATCGATGTCCTCGTAGAAGCCACGAACTCTATCGAGCCCGCAGCACAATACTGTTCCACCGCCCTCGACCACGGAGCTCATATCGTCCTCATGAATGCCGAGGTAGACCTCGCTCATGGGACAGACCTCGCGGCCCAAGCTGCCAAAAAAAACCTCACCCTCAGCTCAGACGCTGGAGATCAGCACGGCGTTCTCGCCGCTATGATTGCCGAGGCAGACCTGATGGGATTTGACATCGTCCAAGCTGGAAACATCAAGGGCTTCCTTGATCGAGATGCCACCCCTGAATCGATCAAACATGAGGCTGAAAAACGAAACCTCTCCCCCACTCAGTGCTGTGCCTACACTGACGGAACGAAACTTCACATCGAGATGGCGGTCCTCGCAAATGCCCTCGGATACCTCCCCCCAGCTCAGGGCATGACTGGACCTCACGCAGCCCACGTTAAACAAGCCCTCACCCTCTTCGACTTCAACTCATATGATGATACACCCCGGATCGACTACCTCCTTGGAGCTGAGCCCGGCGGAGGGGTTTACCTCATTGTAAAAACAAAAAAATCTCTCCCGCCAGAACAAGCCTTTTATCTTAACTACTATAAACTCCCGACTTCTCCTTGCCAAAAATATCACCTCCTCTACCGCCCCTACCATCTTTGCCACCTTGAGACCCCTAAGGCCATTCTCGCAGTCGCCGCAAATCGACCGATCCTCAGCCCACGCCCACAAAAAACCTGCGAGGTCTACGCCTACGCTAAGCGTGACCTGCCTGCAGGTAGCGTGCTCGCCCACGCCATCGGCTCTGCAGAACTCTATGGACTCGTCGAACCCTTAGATGCGGATAAAATTCCCATCACCACACTCGAAGCTCCTCACACCCTTAGCAAGGCACTCATGAAAGGAGAACACCTCACCCCCGCCCACCTCAGTCAGTGACACCCCAACTTACCATTCTGGGAGGAGGCCCCTGTGGACTCTACGCTGCTCACCAAGCCTTAGACCTCGGAGCTAAAGTCACCCTTTATGAGAAAGAAAAGACCTATGGCGGCCTCGCCGCAGGGCATGAACGTGGCGGGAACTGGTTCGACCTTGGCGTGCACATGCTGCACGCCTTCGACACCGAAATTTTCACCACTTGCCAAAAGGTAATGGGTGAAGAACGTCTCGAAGTCCCCCTAAAATCTCATATCAAATGGGGTGGTAAAATTTACCACTACCCTCTGCGTGGTCGTGACATCCTCGCCGGCATCCCTCCTCTCACCCTCGCTCGTTGCCTGAGTGGCCTCTTCATCGCAGAAATTGATTCCCGCTTTGGAAATCGTCCCGCTGGTCCTGATGCAGAATCTGCCCTCATCGAGCTTTACGGAGCCCCGCTTTATGAATTCTTCTTCGAGGACTTCACCCAGCGCTACTGGGGGATTCACCCCCGTGATCTCTCTGCCGAGTTCATCCGCCGGAAAATGCCCCGCCTCTCCGCCGTGGATGTTTTTAAAAACCTCCTTGAAAAACTCCACCTGACTAAAGTTCGTAACACCAGTGAGGGCGCCCTCCGCTTCGAGACGCTTCACTACTCTGCGACTGGCTCTGAGACTCTTCCTCGTCGCCTTGCCACCTCTCTAAAAAATCGTGGTGCGACGCTCCAAGCGCAATCTCCCATCACTAAGATCACCCACTCCGATCATCTCATCACCGGGACGAATTACGGCACAGTGACTAGCCAGTTCCTCTCCACCTTGCCGCTTCCCCACCTCATTCAGGCCCTCGATCCGCCTGCACCAGCTCACATCCTCCGCGCCGCTCAAGAGCTACGCTTTAAGCCTATGGCGGTTTATGCACTCTTGCTTAAAAAAGATCGCTGCATGGATGCTCTCTACACCTACTACCGTGACCGCATCTTTCACCGCGTGGGAGAGCCTAAGAACGCCGGCCTCCTCGTCCGCCCCTCTGGCCACACCACGCTCATTGTAGAGACCACTTGCGAAATCGACGATGCAAAGTGGACCGGAGCAGCCCTTCCACAAATCATTCAGGACCTCCAAGCGGAGGGACTCTGTCGGCAGGAAGAAATCATCTCCCAGCACCTGATCCAAGCCACTCACGCCTACCCCATTTTTGCCAAGGGATTCGAGACGCAGCTCCGTGAGATCACCGACTATCTTTCAACTTTCCGTAATCTCCGCAGCAGCGGTCGCCAAGGAGCCTTCACCTATCCGAACATGCACCAAGCCATGCGCATGGGGGCCACCGCAGTCAAAGAACTTTTAGAGACATGAAAACTCACCCCAGCAGCCTCCCCGGCGTCACCTTGCTCAGCCCCCCTCGCTTCGAAGATGCCCGTGGGAGCTTCCGCCCCCTCTTCGCTGAACGCTTCCACACTCAGGGGGGCTACTCGCACCCCTGGTCTGAAATGAACGTCTCCCACTCGGAAAAAGATAGTATCCGTGGCCTCCACTTCCAATCACCACAGGCACAGGCCAAGCTTATTACCGTGATTAGTGGACGCATCTTTGACGTCGCTCTGGACCTCCGCCCCACTTCACCCACTTTTGGGAAATTTGAGACCTTCACCCTCTCGTCCGATGATCCTGATCTTCCTTCTCAAATTTACCTCCCTGAGGGCTTCGCCCATGGCTTAGCCACTCCTCACGGCCCAGCCACCATCGCCTATCTTGTCTCCGCAGCTTGGAATCCGGAAAGCGAGCAAGTCGTGGCTTGGAATGACCCAGATTTAGCTATCCCATGGCCCCTGAACTCACCGAAGCTCTCTCGCCGAGACCAGAACGGGAGACCCTTCTCAGACTTTAAAATAAGCCCCTAAGAGAGTTTGTCATAAAAAAGACTGCTAGTCCCCACTCAGGGCTACATCTCCAACATCATCCGCGTAGGATTTTCTAAACAGTCTTTAACCTTAATGAGGAAAGTCACAGCCTCTTTCCCATCAACCAAGCGGTGATCGTAGCTCATAGCCAGATACATCATGGGGCGGATCTTCACCTCCCCATCAATCGCCATAGGACGCTGCTGAATGGTGTGCATTCCTAAAATACCACTCTGAGGCGGGTTTAGAATAGGAGTGCTTAGAAGAGAGCCATAAACCCCACCATTCGAGATCGTGAAGACGCCACCGCTGAGATCAGAAAGCTCGATTTTTCCCTCCTTCGCCTTCGTCGCGTATCCGATGATGTCTTTCTCAATCTGGGCAAATGATTTTTGCTCACAGTCCCGCACGACTGGCACGATGAGGCCCTTTTCAGTCCCGATCGCGATGCCGACATCATAAAAATGGTTCTGGACGATCTCATTGCCCTCAATGCTCGCATTGATCGAGGGCACATCCTTAAGCGCCTGCACGACAGCCTTAGTGAAGAGAGACATAAAGCCTAATTTCACGCCATGCTTCGCCACGAAGTCCTCTTGCACTGACTTCCGCAGCTCCATCACCGCAGTCATGTCCACCTCATTAAAGGTCGTAAGAATAGCGGCCGTTTGCTGAGCGTTGACGAGGTGTTGAGAAATTTTACGTCTCAGTGGAGTCATCTTTTTCCGGGTCACACGCCCCTCATCTCTCACCAAGGTCTTAGCCTCCTCTACCACCGGAGCCGCCTGCTTAGCAGCCTCATTAAGAGGAGCTGGCACTGTTTTAGAAACCGGACTTGGACTAGGACTAGGGGAAGATTTCGCAGCATCCGTTTCTACCTCTGCTTCTGCCACCGTAATGCTCCCTAATTTTTGGCCAATTTCCACCTCACTCCCTTCGGTCAGCTCAATTGTCACTATCCCACTCTCCTGTGCCTCGATCTCTTGAGAAACCTTATCCGTATCCACCGTTAATACCGTCTCCCCTTTTCTCACAAAGCCTTGATCAGAAACAGCCCACTGCGCAATCGTTCCAGAGGTGATGGAGTCTCCCGCCGCTGGCATGACAATATCCACCTGCTCTGCTTCAGAAGAAACCACAGGAACCACAGCAGCAGAACTGGCAGCTTCCGCTCCTTCAAGTTCAGCGACTGATCCGATCACGGTGCCGATCGCCACTTCTTCACCCTCGGCAACTGAAATCTTAAGAACTCCAGAAACTGCCGCCTCGATCTCAGGTGAGACTTTATCAGTTTCAAGAGTCGCGATGACTTCGCCCTTTTGCACCTTCGCGCCATCAGCATGATGCCAGCGAGAAAGAAGGACTGAAGTGATCGATTCTCCGACCGAGGGGATGGTAATTTCTTGGGACATGGTCAATTAAACTGAAAAGGCTTTTTCGCAGAGATTTTTTTGTTCGCGCTTATGCACGGCCTTCGAGCCGGTGGATGGGCTGGAAGCTCGCTCCCGTCCGGCATAGCGGACATTCGTCCGGACGAGTTTCTCAAGACGAGGCTGCATGAAAGACCAAGCTCCCATGTTCAAGGGTTCCTCTTGGCACCAGACGAACTTTTTGGCGGAACGATACGGGCTAATCACCTGCTGAATCTCTTCGGTGTGAAGCGGGTAAATTTGCTCCACTCTCACGATCGCAGCATTTTTAATGTCATTCTCTTCGCGATAGGCGATAAGATCATAGTAAACCTTACCAGAACAAAAGATCACCCGCGTGACATTCTCAGGCCGTTCAAACTCATAGTGATCTGGTAAAATTTCCCGAAAACTTGCCTCATCCAAGAAATCCTCCGCGCTAGAAACCGCACGTGGATGAGTGAGGAGACTCTTAGGCGTCATCAGCACAAGTGGCTTACGAGTGGGTGAAAGTTTTTGGCGGCGCAGGGCATGGAAATACTGCGCGGGAGTGGTGAAATTCCCCACAATCATGTTCTTCTCCGCACAAAGTTGGAGGAAGCGCTCTAGCCGGGCACTGGAGTGCTCTGGCCCCATCCCCTCATAACCATGCGGCAAGAGTAAGACCATGGAGCTAGGAGTCTGCCACTTCGACTCTGCCGAAGAAATAAACTGATCAATAATGACCTGAGCACCATTGGCAAAATCACCAAATTGAGCCTCCCAAAGAATAAGCATATTAGGACAACCGAGCGAATACCCGTAGTCAAAACCAAGGACTGCGGCCTCCGAAAGAAGGCTATTATAGACGCAAAAACGCTCTTGATTGTCACTCAGTTCGCATAGCGGGACGAACCGCTCCCTCGTCTCATAATCATAGAAAACGGCATGGCGTTGACTGAAAGTTCCCCGGCGGCAATCCTGCCCAGATAAACGTACCGGAAACCCCTCGATCAATAGGGATCCGAATGCGAGTGCCTCTGCAAAAGCCCAGTCAAAGGGACCTCCATTCTGCAGTGCCTCGGCTCGGCGTGGCACAAAACGTTTCGCGAGAGTCGGGTGCAAACGGAAGCCCTCAGGAATCGTCGTCAAAACCTTCCCGATGTGTTGGAGTGTATCAAGATCGATACCCGTGATAACCGCATCGTGCGAATAAGGGGGCTGGGCCTCAGCGGTCGAGCCTGTGTACTCATCAAAATTCCCGTCCTCTTCGTGCTTTCGCATCTCCTCGAGGCCAGCATCTAGCCCATTCCAGATCTCATCATGTAGCTCCTGCCCTTCCCCCACCGTGATCACTCCAGAGGCCACCAGCTCATCATGGAATAACTGCCCAGCAGTCTTACGCCCCTCAATCTTACGGTAGATGTGTGGCTGAGTGAAGGCTGCTTGGTCATTCTCATTATGCCCCTGCCTCCGGTAACAATACATATCAATGACGATGTCCCGCCCCCAAACTTGGCGAAATTCCAAGGCAAATTCGGCAGCCCAAATTAACTCCTCAGGCCTCTCACCATTCACATGCAGAATGGGAGCCTCGATCATCTTCGCCACGTCCGTAGCGTAAGCCGAAGAACGAGCATCAGAAGGCATGGTGGTGAAGCCGATCTGATTATTTACGATGAGGTGAATGGTCCCCCCAGTCCGGTATCCCGCGAGTTGAGATAAGTTTAAAACCTCAGCCACTGGCCCCTGCCCGGCGAAGGCTGCATCACCATGGAGTAGGAGCGGGAGCACCACCTTACGATTGGTCTTTACCTCGTCATCACCGATCAAGCGCTGACGGGCACGGGCTTTCCCCTCCACCACTGGATTCACCGCCTCAAGGTGGCTCGGGTTAGCGGCAAGACTCACTCGGACTTCGCCATCAGGCAGTTTACGGACCTTCTCATAACCGAGGTGGTATTTCACATCACCATCTCCTGCTACGAGGTCAGGAACGTAATTCGGGGTAAATTCGTAGAGTAAGGTGGAGATTGACTTCTTTACGAAATGGGCCAGCACGTTCAGCCGCCCTCGGTGGGGCATCCCCATCTCGATTTCCTTCACTCCAGTGGCTGGGCACCCTTCAAGAATGCGATTGAGAAGGATCATTAAACCTTCACCTCCCTCCAGCGAGAAGCGCTTCTCACCTAGGAACTTCTTCCCTAAAAAGCTCTCAAAGAGTTCAGCCTCCATCAGCCAACGAAGAGCCTTCTTCTGATCTTGCGCAGTGATCGGAGGCTGTCCCGCACGTTTCTCGATCCGGAGGCGGATCCAGTTCCGCACTTCTGTATTATGAATGTGCATGAACTCGAAGCCCGTGCGCCCTGAGTAGGTTTCTCTGAGCGCCGCTTCTAGGTCCCGGAGCTTGGTCGGCTCGCCATCGCGGAAGAACTGAGTGGCAGCCTCCCGCTCTAAATCAGCTTCACTTAGGCCGAAGCTCTTTAATTGAAGCCTCGGATTCACCGGACCATGGTCTTCAAGCGGGTTAATATGGGCCTGCGTGTGGCCAAGAGTTCGGTAGTTATAAACTAAGCTCACCACCTTACCCCGGAAGGCCAATTGATCCTCTGAGAGGCGTAAATCTGGCTCTTGGGAGTTCACCTCCATGGCTGGAGCACCATTTGGCCCGCCTTTCTTAGGCAAGGTGGAGCCGAGCTCAAACCCCTCAAAAAAAGCAGCCCAGTTCTCCTCCACGGACTGCGGGTCATGGCTCCATTGCTCAAATTTTTCATCCAAAAGGGCTGCGTTAAACCGTGAAGAAATATGGGAAGGCATAAGAGACGAGAACAGGACGTTATTCGCAGATGAGTGAGATTCGGGCTTGGAAGGTTCCCAAGAAACCTCTTAGCTAATATCCATCGACCTTCTAGTCAATCGCACACCTTTGATTCCACATAAAAATTCTCATGATCGAGATTTCTAGCCTCAGTAAACACTATGGCCGGCATAAAGCGGTCGATCAAATTTCTTTCGAGGTAGCGCGTGGTGAAATCGTGGGCTTTCTAGGACCAAATGGTGCTGGTAAGACCACGACCCTACGGATGTTAACTGGCTTTCTCCCTCCCAGCTCAGGAGCAGCACGCATCGCAGGGAAAGACATCTTCCGTGAGTCTCTTGAGGTGCGTAAACGCATCGGCTACATGCCGGAGAATGTCCCTCTTTATACCGAGATGAGGGTGAAAGAGTATTTACGTTTCCGTGGTGCCTTACGGGGACTCTCAGGGCGACGCCTCCGGACGCGGATGGGTGAGGTCTTAGAGACCTGCGGCCTTACAGACGTCCGCCGTAAAATGATTAAAACCCTATCAAAAGGATACCGCCAGCGTGTGGGCTTGGCTGACGCCCTCATTCATGAGCCAGATCTCCTAATCCTCGATGAACCTACTAACGGACTAGATCCAAATCAGATCAGGGCCATTCGCCGACTCATCCAGAACTTGGGGCAAAAACACACTATCCTTCTCTCCACTCACATTCTAAGTGAGGTGGAAATGACTTGTAATAAAGTCGTCATTATTGATGGCGGTAAAGTCAAAGCTGCTGACACTCCTGCCAATCTCGTAAACTCGATGAGACGGGCCGGCCGAGTCACCGTAGAAATGCAGGCCCCCATCCCAGATGCAGAAGCAGCCATGACGACCTTTGAAGAAGTCACCAAGGTCACCAGTGAGGCACTGCAAGACGGCTGGAACCGTTTCACCGTCTTCGTGGCGCCTCATACCGATACCCGTGCTAAACTCGGGAATCTTGCGACTCAGAAAAACTGGCCTCTCCGTACTCTCAGCCGCCGCGTGGGTACTCTTGAAGAAGTCTTCGTAGAACTCACCCGTAAGGATTAGCCCGCTCTCACCACACCATCATGCGCATCTTCCGGATCCTCTATTTTAAAGAGCTCAAAACCTATTTTCTCACTCCCTTTGGTTGGCTAATTCTCGCCTTCGCCGCCCTCATGCAGGGCCTCATTCTCTCCACCACCTTGGAGGCCTTCGAAAATCAGGCTCAGTCAGAAAGTCTCGTCTACCTCAACTTCACTTCCCCATTCTTCTGGTTCTACTTCCTCTTCCTTTTCCCCGTCCTCACGATGCGTCTTTTTTCTGAGGAAAACCGCTCAGGCACCCTCGAGGGACTCCTCACCGCACCCGTGCGCACTTGGCAAGTGGTCCTCTCGAAATTTAGCGCAGCCTACACCGCTTTCATCACCCTCTGGATTCCCGCTCTCATCCACTTTAAGCTCTTCACCACCATCACCGACATCCCCCCCCCTTTTACCAATGGGGAGCTCTACGGCGCCATAATCATCATCCTTCTTATGGGTGCTCTTTTCACCGCCTTCGGCTGCTTAGCCTCCGCGCTCACTGCCAGCCAGATCATCGCCGGAGTCGTCTGTGTGGGCATTCTTTTCATTCACTTTCTCCTAGGCCTCGTCACCACTTTTTTTGGAGACCAAATCATCGCCGCTCCTCTCTTCGATTTCATATCCTCACAGAACCATCTCCGTGACTTCTCAAGGGGACTACTGGATACCCGCCCACTCTTCTACTACCTCTGCTCGGCCGCATTCACCCTCTTTCTCACCCACCACTTACTAGACTACCGCCGCTGGAAACCCTGATCCCCACCCCTCATGGCTCAATCTGACTCCAACTTTGAAATGGCACCTCCACCGCGCCCCATCAGGCGGCTCGGCTTAGGAGTGCGCTCAGTTTTCCAGCTCCTCTTCGCCCTCCTTTCACTCATAAGTATTTTTTACCTCGCGGGGAAATACTACGAGCGTAAGGATCTCACCGCTCGAGGCACATTCACCCTCTCTGAAGCGACTCAGAATCTCCTCTCCTCATCGGCCGTTCAAGAGCGGGAAGAGCCTGTCAAGATCATCGCAGCCATCCGTAAGAGTTCTCCCCATTTCAGACGCCTACGCCCCATCATCGAAGAGTATGAACATCTCTCTAAAGGGAAAATCGAGGTCGACTTCCTAGATCCTATCCGTGATGGCGACCGTGCCTTAGAAGTCATGAATAACTATGGTGATGTCCTCGCAGATAAACTCTTCGAGGATGACCTCTTCATCATTGACGCCCGTCCGGGAATTAAGCCCCCTGAGGATGGAGAGAACAGCACCATCACCAGCCATCTCGGTTATCTCCGCATCAGTGACCTTTTAGTGAAAGCCACTGACGTCAACAAGCAGCGCCGCATCGTAGGTTACCAAGATGAAGACATGCTCAGCTCCATGATCCAGTCCGCGATCGAGGGACTTCCCCGCATCATGTATCTTATCGAGGATAAAAGTGATCTTGAAGTCGGGGCCGCAGACTCTCCTTGGCTGGTCCTAACCGAGGCCCTAGAAAAACAAAACATCCTCCTCCTGCCCATCAAGATTTCACAGATTGATCGAGTCCCTGATCATGCCGAGGGCCTCGTCATCGTAGCCCCCGAGTATGACTTCGAGGAAAAGGAAATCGGGATTTTGAACGACTATTGGAATCGCCCCTCCTCTGCGATCATTGCCTATCTTGATCCCAATACCCGCCCAGTTAACCTACGGGCCTTCTTACGTAGGAATGGCGTCACCCCCCGTGATGACCGCATCATGCGCACCCGGAATGGACGCACCGAAAGCCAAGTCCTCGCGACCTTTACCGCAGGGCTAGGAATTAATGGAAGCCTTGAATCAAAGTCCGTCCCCTTTGAAGGTCGCGTCAGTAGTCTGGAAGTGCGTGAAGGGGCTGAAGACCTCGTCAGTAATGGAATTCAGTGTTACTCCCTCATCGAGGCTGCTCCTGGCTTCTGGGGTGAGACAGATTACAAAAAACTGAACCCTAAGTACGATGATGACGCAGATCAGGGCGGGGTCTTAGCGATCGGAGCCGCAGTCATCCGAGGAAATGCCAATGATGACAAAACAGCTGAAGACATTTCAAAAATGATCGTCCTCTCGACCAGTGATTTCTTAGACCCTAAGCGCCTTGGAAATGAGCAGCTCGACTTCGTTAAAAACTCCACCCACTGGCTTCTCGGACGTGAAGAACTCATGGGAATCGGCCCACGTGGAGTGGAACGCCGGAAGCTCAACCTCATCAAATCTGAAGTGAGCTTCCTACACAACATCGTCGTCTTCTTCATCCCTGCCGGACTCTTACTCCTCGCGCTGACAGTCTGGAACATGCGCCGGGCCTGATTGAAAAACTCATCACTCATAACGATGCGAGTCATCCCCACCATTCTCTTCTCTCTCTTCACGGTCGCGCTCATTGTACTCGTTACAATGCAGCAGCTGAGGGGGAATCTCGACTTCATATTCGGCTCCCCTCCTCTGAAGATCGGAGAACTTGTCTACGACTTCGACCCCGCCACAGTCGCCCGCATTCACATCCTTAACCACGATGGGACTCAGGCCACCATCGTTAAAAAGGGTGCCGCGTGGGTTCTGGAAGAACCATGGCAAGATTACGCCGACTCGCGGGTCATCCGCTCCATCATCGACTTCGCCTCTCGACTCCAGATTGAAGACGTCATCAAGCGCGATGATGTCGACGAGCTCGAAAAATTTGGCCTACGCCGCTCTCGCATTGAGATCCAGCTCTTTGACCAATCTGGCGAAGCGATGTGCCACTTTAAGATGGGCCGCTACACCGCATGGCGTGGCTTTGACCCTAACATCGAGCTAGAGGACCCCACCCAGAAGCCACCTAGCTTCCCCACCCTCGTCATCCGCCCTGCCGAAGATGACAAGAAGGACCACCTCTACATCTGCTCAGACTTCGCTAATCCAGCCCTCCGCACCATCCCCATCCGCGACTTCTTCACCGGGGGGCTTCGCCTTTTTCGGGATCACCAACTCTTTTATCTCTCACCCGCCGCAGCCGCTGAAATCACCTTAAAAGAAAAGAATTCTGAAATCACCTTGCAGCGCCCCTCCTTAGAAAAAAATGCTGAATGGAGTATTTCAAAGCCCTTCGAGCTCTCCGCTAACCCAGACAAACTTAAACAACTCCTAAACGGCCTAGCGCAAATCACCGCAAGCCAAGTCCTCGATGAAAATGCCCTCAACCTCCCAGATCCCCTTCCCGAAAATATCGATCACAGCATCAGCATACGCTACTTCCTCCCTGACGGAACCCTAAGTCCACCAGTCACCGCCATCTTCTACCCCTCCGAGACCGAAGAAGCCACCGCAGCCCCCGTCCTCATTTCCGAGGGATCAGATAAGAAACGCTCTGCGATCCTAATGGTCCCGCAGGGAACAGGCTCCCTCCTAGCCAGCCTACCTCGCTCCGTGAATGACCTCCGCAGCCGGACCACGACCTCCCTGCAAGTAAAACAAGTGCAGACTCTCAGCATCAGCGACTTTACAGGCCGTAGCCTCGATCTCTCTCTTGAGCGTGATCCCCACGAACGGGCTCAGCGTTGGCAAGTGCAGACTAAAGACCCAAGCGACTCCTCGAATCCTAATCACTCCTATCACGGACCCGCTAACGAATTCCAAGTCACCAGACTTTTCGAGGCCCTCTTCAAGGACGAGGTCACAGGCTTCACCAATGACGCCTCCACGGACCCTAAAACTTACGGACTGCATCAACCCATCCGTAGAATTAAAATCAAACTCAGTGATGGGAGCCTCGCCCACTTCGTCATCGGAGAAAAACTCCTCCCTCAATTTTACGCTCGCCGCGCCGATCGCGGGCGCCCCTTTGAAATATCAGAAGAAGCTTACCAAGCTGCGCTCCAAGGCCTCCCCCACCGCGAGCTCAGCCTCGTAAGTCAGCCCCCCCCTGAAGGGAGTGCCACGCCAAGCGGCTTAGACCTCCTCGGTCTAGACCGGCCAAAGGTGACCACCTTTAATGATGTCACCATCCATCTCGGGCAGGTGAGCACCCGCTCATTCTTCGTCAATCAACTCGATGAAAACGGGAAACACAGCCCGCATGTCATCGAAATCTCCTCCGAGAGCCTGAATAAAATGCCCCTAGAATCTTACCACTGGCGAAGTGTGAGGCTCTGGAACATGAACCGCTTCGAAATTAACGGACTCATCATTAAAAAGTCGAATGAGCCCCCTCTGGAGCTCACCCATAATTTCTACACTCAGGTCTGGACCGCCACTCAAGGAGGAAAGGACGTCACCGCCTTACTCAACCCTAACAAAGCGGATAAACTTCTTAAAAAACTCACCGACATCGAGGTCCAGCACTGGATCGGTCCCATCGCGGATGAAGCAGCCTTCCGCCTCGCTGAGCCTAATCTTGAAATATCCGTCCTCGTCGAGGACATCGACGAAGAGGGCATCGAGCAGGGTAAAATCCGGCGAGAACTCCGCCTGGCAGAAGTCGTTAGCGGCCGGACAAATGGCCTCTACTACGGCCGCACGAGTGAAAACCCGAATTACTTCCTCCTAGACTCAGCCACCTTCCAGCGCCTCGCCCTTGAAATCTTAGAAAAGTAAATCCTCCGGACTATACCCCGTAAAAAAAGGACCGTCCTCCGAAGAGAACGGCCCTTTTAAGAAATTAAATCTGAAATGACTAGGAGCCGATTTGGGTACTGCCTTGGAGAGTGGCTCCCTCTTCCATGCTGAGGGTCTTTGTCTTAATATCGCCCTTGAGGAAGGACTTCTCTTTCAGTTCGCAGCGCTCAGAGGAGATCGTCCCTTCGACCTTGCCATAGAGCTTTACCTCACCTGCTTTCACATCTCCTTTGATATTGGCATTTTCGGCAATCGTCACCTTGCCCTTATCGGAGACGATTTCACCATCAATTTTCCCATCGATGATCATATCATTAGAGAACTTGATCGATCCGTTAATCTCGATCCCTTGAGTCAGGACGTTTGTTGCATTGGCCATAGTGTTGACGAGATCTGAGCAGTTTTTCCTGAAGCTGGCAATGCCATTCTTAGGAAAGCTTTTGACAAAGCCGCCCACACAGTGAATTCCTGCCACGTGAGCTTTTCTAACCAGTTCGACCGACTCATGAAGGAGCCCACTCCTCTCATGCGCCGCTTCCGCCGATTGATCGAAGCGAAGTCGGACTCAGAGCTCGAGAAGATGGCACGCCAGAGTCAGGATATCACGCGCCGCCACTTCGGTAAGACGATGAGACTTTTTGCGCCATTGTATCTCTCGAACGAGTGCGTGAATAATTGCCAGTATTGCGGATTCTCACGCGATAACCCCATCTTGCGAAGCACTCTGACTGTCCCTCAGGTGGTCGCGGAGGCTAAGCACCTCTATGACCTAGGCTTCCGGAACATCCTCCTCGTGGCAGGAGAACACCCTAAGTTCGTCTCCGAGGGCTACCTCCAAGAATGTATTGACGCACTGAAGGCCCTCATCCCCACCATCGGAATCGAGGTCGGGCCGATGGAAGATGAGCAGTATCGGGAACTCGTAGACCATGGCGCAGAGGGGCTCATCGTTTACCAAGAAAGCTATCATCGGGAAACCTATGAAGTCCTCCACACCGCTGGTCCTAAAAAGAATTTTCACTGGCGCCTGGACTGCCCAGAACGGGCCTATCTGGGCGGATTCCGCCGCATCGGGATCGGGGCGCTCTTCGGCCTTGCTGACTGGCAGCATGAGGCCACCGCACTCGCCACCCATTTAGACTATCTTATGAGGCACTGCTGGAAAGCTCACTTCTCGATCGCCTTTCCCAGAATGCGACCGCACGCGGGGAATTACCAATACAGCCCAGATCCTCAGCTCTCTCTGAGTGACCGCCATCTCGTTCAGTTAATCACGGCCTTCCGGATCTGCTTTCCTCAAGTCAGCATCGTCCTTTCCACTCGTGAGCCTGCGGAGCTACGTGACTCCCTTTTCAAACTAGGTGTCACTCATATCTCGGCAGGCTCGCAGACTGATCCAGGTGGTTACACCGGTGCTGGGCATGAGGATTTACACCTCACAGTGAAGGGACGGCGAGTCGAGTTATCAGAAGAAGAAAGCAGTGACCGAGCCACTGGGCAATTTGAGATAGACGATCAGCGATCCGCCAGCGAGATTGCTGACCTCATCCAACAACAGGGATTCGATCCAGTGTGGAAAGACTGGGATCCCGCCATCCTTGCAAAATCATGACCCTTACGATCAATGGCGAAAAGCGAGACTTCCCCCCAGCGCTCTCGCTCCAGCAACTCCTCCATGAACTTGGCCTAGAGGCTAAGCCTGTCATCATCGAGCTGAATGAAGAAGCACTCTCGCCCTCAGAGTATGAGAGCCGCCAACTTAGCGAGCATGATCAGATAGAGATTATCACGATCGCCGCCGGAGGCTAGCACCCCGTGACTTACTCTTTTAATTCCTTTATTAAAAGGGGCTCGCTTTGTTTAGGCTCACGTGGAATTGAGACTTGGTGAGGACTTGGTCCCGCCTCCGTAGCCTCCACGCTCGGCGTCTTTTTTAAGGAACTTTCCGCAGGGCTTTCCAAGTTCTTCATCACCACGAAAACGAGTACTCCCAGTACGACAAGGAGACAGAAGAGGAAGATCCCCTGCATGATCGCCATATTACGCTGCAGCCGCACCATGGTATCACTCACTTTTTCCTCAGTTTCTTTAACGTTGCTGAAAAGATTTTCCATCCTACGGTCAGAGTCCCCCATGCGCTCTTGAACACGGTCAAAGGTTTTCATGGTCGCTCGACTCGTGACGTCCATTCCCTGTAAGGTCATATTAAAGCCATCCATGGAGTCTACCAGTTTATCATCCTTCACTCTCGTGCGTTCTAATTGCCCATGGATCTCTTGTAAGGCTTTCCCTACGGTTTCTTGAGATTCACTAAAATTGTCAATCCCCTTCATCGCCTTCGGAAGGTGTGCTAGAGAGTCCCTCAAGATAAGGTTATTCTCATTCTGTGACTCAAGCTGACCGCGAATGGCCCGGACTAAGTCGACCATCTCAAGGTAACCATCTGAAATCCGTGCGAGCTGCTCATCTCGCTGAGACGCACGCTTCCAGAAAGCCCACTTACTCAGAGGCTTCGCCCCCTCTGAGCTTTTAGCCCGTGGAGCCGGCTTCGTTTCACTAGCTGGTATGACCTCTACCTCACGGGCATCTTCTTTCGGGTTCTTACCCGGACTCAGGACCTCGCTCGAAGGGGCTGGAGCTGGCCTAGCCTCCTTCACGTCCTCTTCATTCGTCTTAGCTTGCTCAGCGGCTGGACTCACTTGCTTCACCTGACCGTAAACTTTCACTGGGTCGATTCGTGCTGCTCGCACCTTGGGAGCACGGAAATTCACCTTCACTCCCGCCTTGTCCGTCTTTCTGAGCTCAGCAGGTTTCTCATCCAGATCGGCCTCGCCAAAGGGAAGCCCACTGAGTCCGTCCTCCCCGGTTTCCTTCCCTGCTTTCTCGGTTTTTGGCGCTGTTAGTTGCGATTCCACCGCTGAGCGTGGCGGACCTTTCACTGGTGGAATTTGGCCCTTGTCTCGATCTTTCGGCACAAAACTAAAGTCACCACTCCCAAGTTCATCAAAAGCATCTAAGTCGCCTAAGTCATCATCTAGAATCCCCTTATCCAGTCTCTGACTACGCTTCGGCACCCTTGAAAAGAGCGGTTTTGAGGAAGAGGATTTTTTTTCCCCTGAAGGTGACTTATTCTCCTTCGCCTCCCCTTCTTTCAGCGGCACAAATTCATCTGTTAGCGCTTTCTTCTCTTTTAAGTCATCCGTCTTTTCTCTCATCGTTCTTTGCTCCACCCAGATTATACGACTGATCTGCGTTAAAATTCAATCACTGGTCTCAAAAAGCACTTTCTCTCCCTATTTTCCCACTTCTCGCTCCAAATAGTCACTCAGTCCCTTCTTCTTAGTGGCCTGAAGTTCTTGGGTGAAATCGGTTCGTGCCTTTCTCTTAGACCCTTCTTAAAATATCCCAGCTCGATGGATTTTTCAAAAACACTACTCGATAAATTCGGCCACTCTTCCTTACGTGACGGCCAGCAGGGTGTAATAAACTCCATCCTCGCGGACCGCTCAGCACTCGCGATTTTCCCTACCGGAGGGGGGAAATCACTTTGTTATCAACTGCCAGCCCTTCTCCTCGATGGGCTCACCCTCGTGGTCTCACCCCTCATCGCCCTGATGAAGGATCAAGTCGACCAACTTAAGCGGAAGAATATCTCAGCCGCTCGTCTCGACTCCAGCCTTAGCCAAGAGGAAAGTGCCCAGCTCTACCAAGAACTAGAATGTGGCAGTCTAAAACTCCTCTACGTCGCCCCGGAGCGTCTCGCTAACGAGAGATTTAGAGCTCGGCTTAAAAAGGTGAAACTCGCCCTCCTCGCGATTGATGAGGCGCACTGCATCTCTGAGTGGGGTCATAATTTCCGCCCTGACTACCTGAAACTCACTCGCTTTTCAGAAGAGTTAAAAATCCCCCGAGTCCTCTGCCTCACTGCCACGGCTACCCCAGAAGTGGCGCAAGACATCTGCCGCTATTTTTCCATCCGTAAGGAAGATCACCACCAGCTCACCTTCTACCGCTCTAATCTCAATCTCTCCGTCACCCCACTCACGGGAAATGAACGGAAAAATCATCTCTTAAAACGCCTAAAAGAGTCTCCGCACCAAGCCACGATCATTTACACCACCCTCCAATATGGAGCTGAGTCACTAGCTTCATTTTTAAAGAAAAATGGCCTTTCTGCCCGCCCTTACCACGCTGGGCTACGTCCCGAAGCCCGTTCGGAAATTCAGGAAGCATTCATGGCAGATGAGATCCCTATCATCTGTGCCACCATCGCCTTCGGGATGGGCATTGATAAGGCCAATATCCGCGCCATTTACCACTACAACTTACCGAAATCCCTCGAGAATTACACTCAGGAAATAGGGCGTGCGGGACGTGATGGACAGAAAGCGCACTGCGAACTTCTCGCTAGCTCTGATGATCTTCGTACTTTAGCGAATTTCACCTACGGCGATACTCCTCAGCCTGATGCCCTCCGCGCCATCTTACGAGTTCTCCTCGACCAGCCAGGTGACTTTGACATCTCCACTTACGAGCTCTCACGCAGCCACGATATCCGCCCGCTCGTCATCAATACCCTTCTCACTTATCTCGAGCTAGAGGGCTTTATCAAAGCGACCTCGCCTTTTTACTCCACCTATAAAGTGGCGTTCTCCCGCGATCTAGATCACCTCCTGAATGGCTTCGACTCTCGCCGTAAGGCCTTCCTCCGTGAGCTCTTCGAGTCTGCCAATTCGAGCAGGAAGTGGCACGAGATTAACCCTGAAGAAAGC
>CALFVL010000018.1 GCA_937928425.1 uncultured Verrucomicrobiales bacterium | reverse complement strand
CTCAAACACTCGCACTTCCAAAAGCTGGAGACCTCGCCCTCGTTATCGAGAGCGAACTTCAAAAGCTTCCCACCGAAGCCCTTCACAATCACTTCCATCAACTCTCTGAACGAGCTTCCAGTATTCAAGAAGAGATGGCCGCCGTCTCCCTTGCCTCCCTCATCCTTTGCGCCTTGGAGCTGGAATCGATTCAACAGGGTAAACCAGATCGCAGAAGTGGTTTACCCTGGAAAAAGTGGGTCCAAGCCTACTGCGATTTTTCTTACATGACGGCCACAAAATACGCCAAGGCCCTCAGGTGTGCCCGTGATGGACTCATCACCGGCCTCTCCCCAGACCTCCTCCCAGAAACTCCGCCCTCCCTCATGTCTAAAGATGAGCTGAACGAGACCTGCAAATCCCTCTCCGAAGCCATGCGCGGACTCGGCGGCCGACGCCAACTCTACCTCCAGCTCGAGATCATCGCCCTCCCCGGTGCCACCCCAGATAACTCAAAACACAAGCCCCCCAGCGAAGAAAGAGACATCGAAGAACTCTTCTACACCCCGCTCAAAAAAATCGAAAAACTCTTCACCGGAAAAAAGCACCTCAAGCTCACCCCCACCAAGGCCCGCGAACTAGAAGCCGTCCTCACCAGCTACCTCGACGACCTCAAACTCATTAAATAAATACCATGCCCACCAAAACTCAAAAACTCCACCTCGTTGACTTAAGCTACTTTGGCGACTTCGCCTTTAAAAATGCAGCAGATGCCAACCGCTTCACCAATCTCCTCGCTAAGGCGATCCCAGTGAAATGGGACTACGCCGATGGCGACTCATACCACCACATCCAGACCGAGGACGAAAATCAGATATCATTCACGCTGAAACTCAATCAATCCATTGATCTCAGGAAGCGCCCAGAAATCGAAATCTTGGAAGACGATGACCCTGATCTCCTAGGCCTTCCAGCCCCTCGTAAAGGACTACCAGCTCCCCTCATCGCACTTCCCGCCCCTAAAAAATAAACCTCCGCGCCGCCGCGTGAGTCCTCTCAGATTATCCAGAAACAATCATGACCATTCAGCTTCCAGACCCTAATTCGCTCTCCTTCTCCGCCCTCCCCGCAGACGCTCGGCAAGAAGTCCGCGACTGGCTGGACGCCTTCGCCTCCAACCCCGTCACCAAGCCCATCGGCCAGTCTCTCCACCGTATCGCCCGCCACATCGGCAGGCCCTACGGCACCGTCCGCCGGAAGTATGATGAGTATCGGAAAACTGAATCGTGGAAAGTCTTCATCCCGAAACACAAGCTCCCAAAATCTGCCCTGCACATCCGCACCAAGAACCAAGCCTTCCGCAACCACCTCGCCACCCTTGCCGAGAACCATCAGCGCAACTCGAAAGCCGCCATCCGTAAGCTCAAACGCCAATGGAAAAACCGCGAACACATCCCCGCCTATGAAGACTTCTCAGGCCACCCCAGCTTTCCAGATGGCTGGTCAGACCGTAACCTCGCCCGCATCATTCAAGAAGAGTGCGATGCCCGCGCCCTCCAGTCCCTTCGCCACGGCACCTCCTCAAAGACAAACTACCTCCTCCCACAAGTCCACCTCACCCGCGTAGGCCTCTACCCCGGAGCCGTCTACCAGATCGATGACGTCTGGCACGACCACTTCGTCACCATCGGTCGTGATCCGCAGCCCGTCCGCGTCCTCGAACTCGGCGTCATGGACCTCTTCTCTGGGTGCCGCTTCCACTGGGGCACTAAGCCAAGAACCCGCCGCAATGACGGCACTCACCAAAACCTCAACGAGCGCGAAATGCGCCTCTTCCTCGCCGCCACCCTCCTAGAACACGGCTACTCAGCACGCGGCACCCAGCTCATGGTCGAGCACGGCACCGCCGCCATCCGTGACGATGTTGAGCGCATCCTCCACGACGACACCGGCGGCCTCGTCTCCGTCGTCCGCCAACCCATCGAAGGCGGGCAACAAGCCCTCAATAATTACTGGCCTGGCAGCGAGGGCGGAAACTTCCGCGCTAAAGCCTCCCTCGAATCCCTCCACAACCTCATCCACAACGACCTCTCAGACCTAGCCCTCCAAACCGGAAAGAACAAAGAATCACGCCCCGTCATCACCGATCGCCAACTCCACTACATCTCTAAAATAATCAAAGACGTTTCCAAGGTGAACCCCGCCGCCGTGGAAGCCCTCCAGCTCCCAGGCATGGACTTCCATTCCCAGTTCGTCCCCTTCCTGAACGACTACTACCGCTACGGCCTAAACGCCCGCACCGACCACAACCTTCAAGGATGGAAAGAACTAGGCCACCTCGTCACCGAGTACACCATGCTCCCCGGATCTGATCACTTCCTCAGTGCTGAGCAATTCCTCGCCCTCCCCGAAATCTCACGCCTCACTCTCGCCCAAGCTGCTCAGAACGACCCTAAGAAATACTCGCGTAAAAGATACCTCTCACCGAATGAAGTCTGGCTCCCTGCCGTCTCGAGCCTTCTAAAAATCGCACCCCACACCCTCTGCGACATCCTCTCACAAGACCTCGCCCGTGAGATAAAAGTCGAAGGCTCCTACATCGACTTCAACGACCAAGAAATCACCGCCGAGAAACTCATTTACAGCTCTCGCCTCCACACCATAGACGGCGCCACCCGCGAACTCCCCAGCGGGCAGACCTTCTCCGCCTTCGCCAACCCCTTCGCCCCGCGCTGGCTCTTCATCTGCGATGCCAAAGGAACCTGCCTCGGCTTCTGTGAACTCGTCAAAAGGCCCAGCTACACCGACACCGCCGCCATTCAGACCGCAGCCGCTCACAAACGCGAGCGCATTGCCGACATCCTCCAACCCTCCCGCCAACGCCAAGAACAAAGAGTCGCCGAAACCCAAGCTCTCAAACTCCATAACAACCGCCTTAAAAAAGGTGAGTCGATCGACCCACAAGAACGCCGCTCGCAAGCCGGACGCAAAGCCAGTGCAACCCGTCGTGAAAATCGCGTCCATCACCACGCCGAAATTCTCAACCAAGACGACGACACCCAGCTCGCCGAATCCATCCTTTCCTCGCCCACTCATCAGCACCTCTCCTCGGATAACACCCCCGATGACGATGATGAATTTGAAAACCCATTCACCTAAAAAAAATGTCAGAAAAAAAGAAATACCGCATCGGCGGGAAAAAATACCAGATCAACGGTAACACCATCTCCGCTTGGACCCGAGAAGCCAACCTTACCGAAAGCGACCGCTCCCTCATCTTCTACCTCCACGACCACGCAGCCACCCATGACCTTAGTCTAATTGAAATCGGTCAACTCCTTAAACAACCTGGCTCTCGAAAGGCCTACTCCAAAGACTCGGTCTACCACGCCCTCAACGGCAACCGTGATGCCAGCCAGCTGGTCAACTTCCTTGCTTCAATCCGCGAGTTCAAGAACCTCAACGACGAACGTAAAACCATCACTCGCGCTCCATTCATTCCTACCAATCTCACAAAGAAGATCTTCTCCATCTGCGACTCTGCACGCATCTTCAACACTGCTCAGTTCATCATCGGAGAAAGTCATATCGGAAAAACAACCGCCCTCAAAGAATACCAACGCCTCAACAACCACGGACGCACCACCCTCCTTCGCGCCCCCGCTGGTGGCGGTAAAATGCAGACCATTCAGCGCCTCTGCGACCTCTGCCATCTCTCTACGACTGGCTCCACTGGCTACCTCTGCAATCGGCTTATCGATTACTTCGACGACGGCATGGTCCTCATCGTAGATGAAGCTCATCAATTTCTCCAAGGCCGCTCCATTCAAACCCTCGAATTCCTCCGCGAAATTCACGACGAATCAGGCTGCGGAATCGTCATCAGCGCCACCCCCTCTTGGGATCAAGCTAAGACTGATGACAACATCAGAAAAGTCCTCGAACAACTCGAAAACCGTCACCTCATCACCTCGCGCCTCCCTAACAAACCAACCAAATCCAACCTAAACGCCTTCGCCAAATCCTACCAACTCCAACCCGCCACCGAAGAAGCCCTCGATCTCCAGAGCCACGTCATCGAAACAACCTCACTCGGACGCTGGCTCAAGATCCTTCAAGGTGCATCCCGCATCGCCTCAAAAGCAGATCAGATTCTCACTTGGCAACACGTCCTTCAAGCTCACTCCGCTCTCCTAAAACTCGCCGGAAACTAAAACCATCATCTCTAAATAAGCACTAATCCTAGACCCATCATCATGACCAGAATCAAGACTAAAACCACCACGTTCCAAAGTGTCCAAGAATTTGAACTCGCAGTCGATAAAATCGCCTCCCTCCAGTTAAAACTCGAATCGCAAATTGCAGACTTTAACGAAAAAAAATCTACCGAAGACAAGGCCTTCAAAGCTCGTGTGAAAACTACGAAGTCGAAAATCAATGAGCTCCTGGTCTCCTGCGAATCCTACGCAGCACATCACCGCGAAAGTATTCTGGGCGATAAACAAACCGGCGAGACCAAACTCGCATTCTACGGCTACCGAAAAAGCCCCGGAATCGTCAAAACATTAAACTCGAAGTGGACCTTTGCCAAAGCCCTCGAAACTCTCAAAAAAGCTGGAAAAACATGCTGCATAAAAGTCTCAGAGACCCTCGATAAAAACGCCGTGAAAACCCAGATCCCAGAAACCGAAATGGCCGCCTTCGGCCTCCGCATCGATTTCCCCGAAGATTTCGGAATCGAAGCCAAACGAGCTGAGGAAACCCCATCGAAAAAAGCCACCGCTTAATAAAACTAACTCTCCCCATCAGCCCGCTCACCACTAGGTCAGCGGGCTTTCTGGGCAAAATGACTAAATCCCAAACTGCCCTCTACTTCCGCGAATGGGCCGAAGCTCGAAAGACTCTTCGTGCCGCTGGATACTCCCCCAAAGACGCCGATGCCGAGCGCGCTCAGATTCACCAAGATAATAACCTTCCTAAATCTTCAAAAGATTTCAACAGAACCACCCACCTCGACAAATTTATCACCGCCTGCCGAACCATTTGTGGGCAGTCGTTTATCGACATAAAAGACCAGGACCGAAAGCGCCTCGTGCACACCATCGGGAAACTAGGCCTAGGAGATGACTACCTAAATCACCTCGCCTCGAAAAAACACCAGGGCCCAAACTGGCAAGCTCTCCCAGTCAAAAAACTCACTCACCTTCTCTACACCGCCACCCAGCGCGCCCGTTCTAAAGAACGGAAAAAGAACCTCCGAAACTGCCCATTTTAAAAACCCATGAACCACCTTCACAAAATACCAGCCACCCAGCTCATCGCCGCCCTCTCCGACCACCCAGACCTTCAAAAGAGCGATCCCCAAGCAATCGTAAATCGAGTCCTGAAACTCACTTCCACAATTTTCAAAATCTCAGTCGCTGATATTCTTAGCTCTTCGCGAAGTCCTGTAGTCGCCAACCCTCGTATGATCGCCATGGCCGCCTCCTACGAACTGGGTCTCACCCTGAAGCAGACTGGTAAACTCTTCGGAAATCGGGACCACAGCGCGGTCCTGCATGCCCGCAAAAGATCACCTCAACTTTGCGACCTCAGTTCACACTTTGCAGACTCTACGCGAAACCTACGCACCGCCCTTGCTCTCTCCCCACATCCCCCACAAGTCCATTCTCAATCCTCTGTCAAATCGCGTCTTCACCTCACCTGATTTCTCAATCCTCTTTTTCAAGAAGCTTCGCTCAAAAAATCTCCCAAACCCCCAATCTTTCGGCTTATTTCGGCCTTCTTCTCAATCCTTCGCCCTTTCCCAATCCTCCTGCCCCCCCTCAAGACGCTCGGAAGCGGCTGCTGAGGAGGATCTGCAGTAATCACACTCCACCCCACATCTCTCAGTCCTCCCACCTCCACATTAGTCACCTCAAAGCGAGGAAGCTCCACCCCGAATGATAAAATAGGCTCCATCAAT
>CALFVL010000017.1 GCA_937928425.1 uncultured Verrucomicrobiales bacterium | reverse complement strand
CTCCTCGGCCTCCTGGCCTGGGGCGCGGTCTTCGTTCTCATCGACTTCGACTTTCACATCGCCTTAAAGCCCTTCGTTCTTCTTCTCGCCTTCTGCTGTGTTCTTACAGGCCCCATCCTCGGGCGTATCTTCCGTAATCGCTGGGCCACCGCCATCGGCATGATGTGTTACACGATATACCTCTTTCATAACTTCTTTATTCACACCTTCTTCGGCCCCTATCTCATCCGGCCCCTGCAACCTTTTATCGAGGGGCACTGGCCACTCGCCGCCCTCTTCATCTTAGCCATGGCGGGGATCATCATCATCCTCTGTGGCTTCCTCTACCTCATCATTGAGAAACCCTTCGCCCGTGGGAAAATCCCTTGGAGGAAGGTGCCTCCTCACTCCTAAAATGCCCCTCACCCTCGCTCTCGCCAAAGCCACCCCATTCGTGTATTCATCTTTTCCTCAGCCATGAGCAACTTCCAAGAAATCGACCAGCAGCGAATTGAAAACGCAGTGAAAGAGATCCTGATCGCTATCGGGGAAGACCCTGAGCGTGATGGTCTTCTGGACACCCCAGCTCGTGTCGCTCGCATGTATGGGGAGATTTGTAGCGGCCTGAGAGAAGAACCTGCCAAGCATCTGGATAAGACCTTCGCCGTGGAGCATGATGAGATCATCGTCGTTCGTGACATCTCTTTTTACTCCATTTGTGAGCATCATCTCATTCCCTTCTTTGGTAAGGCCCATGTCGCCTACCTTCCGCAGAGTGATGGGCGCATCACCGGACTCTCGAAGCTCGCCCGCCTTGTCGATGGCTTCGCCCGGCGCCCACAGGTTCAAGAGCGCCTCACAGGAGATATTGCAAACGCCATTCAGGAAAAACTCGCTCCCCGTGGGGCTGCCGTCGTCCTAGAAGCTGAGCACCTCTGCATGTCCATGCGGGGTATTCGTAAGCCTGGTGCGCGCACCGTCACCTCCTCCATGCGGGGCATCTTCCGTCAGAATGCGGCTTCTCGTGAAGAGGTTCTAAAGCTCATCACCGTCACCCGCTAAAGAAGGTTCCTTTAGCGGAGCCATTGACTTTCATCCAGAGAGGTTCCAAGTTATGCCTGCTATGAAAATCCCCACCATCTTAATGATCGTATCCTCTGTCTTCTTACCACTGCAGCAGCTTCCTGCCGCAGAGACTGGGCAGAAAAAGGCTACCCCCGCTAAAAAGACCACTCCGTCTAAAAAGACCACTCCGTCTAAGAAGACTACTCCGTCTAAGAAGACCACTCCGTCTAAAAAGACTACTCCGTCTAAAAAGACTACTCCGTCTAAAAAGACCACTCCGTCCAAAAAGACCACCCCTGCGAAAAAAAGTTCAGCAAGTCATCTCTCGATGGCTTCCCCTGAGTTAAAGAAAAAAGCTGCCGCTTGGGTTAAGGCGCTCCCTGCTACGAAAAGAACGAAGCTCTTGAGCCTTATGAACAAAGGAAAAGTTGAAGAGTTTAAAGACTTCCCAGGAGTCGGGCCTGCTAAGTTTGCCAACCTTAAGAAAGGGCGCCCCTTTAAGTCAGTTGAGGATCTTGCCAACATTAAGGGCTTCGGTGAAGCCACCTTTAAGGCCGTGGTCGATCAGGCCAAGAAGATGAAGTAAGTCGCGTTTCTACTTTATCCAAAAAACCCCCTCTCATAGGCGCCCTACTTTTCTAGGTAGGGCGCTTTTTTATGATCAGTCATCATCGTTTTTTTTCTCACGGTCTAAGGAGATCGCCTCTGCGTATGCGAGTTCACCCGTACGACCGTGGTAGTACTGGAAGATGATTTGCGGATGTGGGTAGGCCACCAGCCGCTTGCCGCCTAGCTCCTGCGGCATGTTAAAGACATTATTCACCTGCACGACACAGTAGTAGGGGTAGAGCCGTTCGAGACGTTTTAGGTCTGGCAGGATGTAAGAACTCCAGCGAATGTCACAGGGGCGTGGGCCCCAGTCGAAGATCCCTGTTGCGGGGCGGTCCATTTCGTCATTTTTAGGCACATGGTTTACGCTATTGTGCGGGCCGCTACAGAATTCCCAGATGTTATCCGTGATTTTAATGGCAAAGCTATTGTGGAGATCCCCCGTGAGGACGAAGACTTTCTTCCCTAGCTTATCCCACTCCGTGATGAGTTTTTCACGCTCATCTATGAAGCCTGTCCATGCTTCTTCCTTATTCCCGGAGGCTTCGAATCCTCCCGCGCCACTGTGAGGAATCATGAAAGGGACGGTAGAAGTTAGGAAGAAAAAATCGGCGTCACTCTCTTTCATCGACTTCAGTAGCCACTCGCGCTGAGTTTTGCCGAGCATGGAGACGCCTTCTTTATCCCGCTGGGTCACATCATGCATGTCACGTGCGCCTCGGGTGTCTAAGAGGAAAAATTCGCAATTTGAGACACGGAATTTTCCATACGAGCTGCGCCCGATCGAGTAGGTGACTTCATCACTCACTTTAGCGGGCATGTGGAGCTCTAAGGTGTGCGCATCGACCACCCGCACGATTTGGTAAACGTATGAGTTTTTATGCCCATCATCGTTATCGAATTTCATGTTATTTACTCCCGCTTCTGGCGTGTCCCAGTGGACGTGGAGGGTGCCCATTTCAGTGAGTGGGAGTTTGGTAAAATCGCTAGTGGGGTCTGTCAGGAGATTACTTCCGGCGGTCATCTGTCCTTTTGAAGCATGGACTCTTTGCGGATGTTCCACCGGATTTGCCCAGCCGAGGTAGTCGAACCAGGCCCGGGTGCCAATATCACGGAAGACGGTCCTGCGGTGGCGTTTCCCCAGTTCCGCAGAGCCCCAGATGTCATTGACCAGTTCATGATCATCGAAGGTGAAGTAGCTGGGCACTTTACGGTGCCATTCAGCCAGTTCGTGGTTACGGCTCAAGTAGAGTTTGTAGTTTTCCCAGACTCCTACGATGGAGGGCATGGTCTCCACGGTAGGCGGGAACTGGTCCACGCCCTGAGTGAGGCGCCAAGCTTCAGGTGGATAAGTCCGGAGTTCTTCATAGAGCCAGTCTCCGTTCATGATGTGAAAGTGAGTTTTATCCGCCCAGTCACGGTTGAGATTTTCATAGGTGGGTGAGCGGTGGCCTATGCCGTGAAGGGGATTTTGGTTCGCGCAAGAGCCGAATTCAAAGCGGAAGTTGAAGAGTCCCTCGGGGTTATGCTCAGGGTTTTTACTTTCCTCAACTGAGGGAAGGGTGAGGAAGGTGCCGGGAAGTCCGTGCGGGTTTCCTAAGACATAGATTTGGTAGTGGTAGCGAGTGTCCGCTTTCAGACCAGTTAGCTGAGTCACTCCAGTGTTATCACGGTCGATCTGGGTCAGCGCAGGGGCACTGGTGAGGGTGAGCTGATCGGCCTCGGTGCCATACTTTACCGTGAATTCTCCAGGTTCAGAAGTCCGCCCCCAGACAGAGACTGCGTGAGCACTGGGCTGACCGAGCATGGGACCGTGAGTGAGGCGGATGGGGTCGCGGTGGTCCTGCGCGAGACTCGGGAGGAGGAGGAGCGAGGCAAGGGTGCTCAAAAGTAAGAACTGTCGGAACATGCCGAGAGTCTGGAATGTGACAGGATCGATGGACAGAGAATTTTTATCCTTTGGGGAAGTCGATGCGCATCTGCTTTTCCTCAAAAATGATGCGTCCCCCAGCGGCGGTGGTGATGTCTTTTTCCATCCACTTCAGCTCTTTTTCAAAGAGGGCAGCAAGGGAGGTGAAGGAATTCTGGGTGAAAAAGAGGAAGCCTTGAGGGACTCGGGCTAGGCCGAATTTCCCCCCTATCGCTAGGAGTCCCCAGAGACGCCCCCCATCCTTATGAATGTAGGTCGTGAAAGTGCCGTCCTCTTTTTTCTTCCGCTCGATCCGGACGAACATGGAGACCGTCTGCATTTGCCCTTTCATCTCGCGCTCGATGATGATCTCGGCCCGGCCTCCTTCCTCTTCGTCAAAGCGGACCCAGACTCCCTTAATCTGGACGTAATCGGCGAGTATGCCTTCTTGACGAGCGCTGAGGGTGTTAGCCAACCAAGTGTTCATCTGCCGCTCGGTGATGTCCACGCTGCTACGGTTTTTAGCGGCAGACTCGATCATAGCGGGAACGCTAGATGGGTCTTCGTGGCGATCCTCTTCTGCGCGCCCTGCGATGTCACTGAGGTCTTGGGACTGGAAGCTAAGGTAAATAGCGTAACTCAGAGCAGTCACGAAGGTGAGGGCAAAGAGGATGAAGAGTTTTTTCATGGACGCGGTGCTTTAGGGAGAGCTGTGGGGAGCGAGGGTTAATTGATAGGGCCGAGGGCTTAGTCGTTCCCCTCTTTTTTAGGGGAGCTGGTTTCTTTCGCTTTTTTGGCCTTTTTCTCTCCGGCCTTGTAGGAGTCCGAGCGGTAGTCTGTTTCGTAAAATCCGGAGCCTTTAAAGATGACGGCGCCGCCAGTTCCTAGGAGGCGTTTGACTTTCCCGTCGCAGTTTTCTTGGGGGCAGTCACTGAGTTTCTCAGCACTCATGGTCTGGAAGACCTCGAAGAGGTGCTCACACTTCTCACATTTGTAGTCGTAGTTAGGCATGGTGGATTTAGGAGGTTTCTTCTGGGAAGTCGCTGAGGTCCCAGCCATTTTGACCGACTTCACTGGCGAGTGTCTTAAACTCGGCAATTTCGGCAGGTGAGAAGAGGAGCCCGCCGGAAGCGTCGCTGCGTTTACGGAAGTCCGCCTCGATCTGACCGGGGAGGAGGCATTTTTCGTTGCCGTGCCCTAGGATATCAGCGAGGACGGCTTTGACATTGGCGGATTGATCCCCATGGATGAAGGACTGGCTGGCCCAAGCATCTGGGTGGATGACTTGGAAGTAGAAGCAGGTGGTGGTTTTCTCTCCTTGAAGGCCACGCTGGGTGGGGAGGCTGCCACCGATGAATCCGCCTACGAGCTCGTTAATGAGGGCCATTCCGTATCCTTTATGGGCACCGAAGGGGAGGAGGGCTGAGACTTCATTAGGGTCTAGGGTTTCATTTCCGTTTTTATCTACGGCTGCTCCGGGAGGGAGGGGTTTCCCTTCACGTTTAAGTTGCTGGACGCGGCCCATGGCTACGGTGGAGGTGGCCCAGTCGATGACGATGGGGAAGCCGTTTGCTCCCTGAGTGGGAAAGCCCCATGAGTGGGGGTTGGTGCCTAGGGTGGGGTGCTTACCGAAGAAGGGGACGACTTCTGCGAGGGTCGAGGTGCAGTTAGTGTAAGCGATATAGCCTTTTTCAGCGGCTTTCATGACGTAGCCTCCGCCCCAGAGGTAGTGGAAGGCGTTGTCAATGGCGATTTGACCCACGCCGTATTCGTCTGCCATTTCGATGCAGCGGTCGATGGCGGCTACGGCTACTGCTTGGCCTAGTTTTTTATTAGCATTCCAGACCTCAGAGGCCTTGAAGCGGGAGTTGACGACTTCTATTTCAGCACCTGGAACGCAGCCACCGGTGGCAGAGCCGAAGAGGTGGTCTAGGTGAAGAGCTTTTAGGGCGTTATGGGTGCGGATGCCATGGCGGGTGGCGTCTTGGCAAACCTGTGCGGCGATGCGAGATTCATCTAGATCATAGCCGCGAGCTTGATAGGCGGCGGTGACGAGTTCGTTATGTTTATTTGTTGGGACTACGTGAAATTCGCTCATTGGAGTGTTTTTTTAGCGAGGGTGAAGTTGGCTCTTTTATAGGAGATGGCAAGAGAAACGCGTGGCTTCTGATCTGATAGGAAGTCTGTTTAGAGGAGGTCTAGTTTATCGGCAAGGAGGCTGAGGCGGAGGTCTCCTTTTTTATTGAGCCGTGCGCGTTTTTTCCAAGCAGCAGGGACGGAGTGAGCCTCGCGCATTTGCATGAGGGTGTTGATGATGATGGCTTGGTCAAGGTTAGGGAGAGTTTGGTCTGAGAGGGCGCTGAGTAGTGCGTTTAGGGCCTGAGCTTTTTCTCCGCTGCGGTAGAGGGCGTGGGCTGCTTGGGCACGGTGGGTGATGTTAGGGTCGCTGAGGGTCTTAATGAGGAGATCTTTCGCCGGGGTGGCATTTTTACCGAGGGCGATGAGGCCGCTGAGTCCCCAGTAGCGGGTGATGGGGTTTTTAGAGGAGGCGGCTTTTTTAAGGGCAGGGAGGTTTTTAGGGTCGCAGGAGGAGGCGAGGAAGGCGAGGGCTAGGTGTTGCTGGTGGGGGAAGGTCTCTGCGGAGACGATCTGGGCGATGGTTTTTTCTCCTGCGAGTGGTTTAAAGAGGGTTTCTGGGATGAGGGCGGTGTCACGGGTGCTGAGCATTTTTTCGTGCAGGGTGTTACGCAGTGCCGTGAGGCGGGTGCTTTGGGCGGGGTCCTTGGCGAGGTTATTCAGTTCCCAGGGGTCTTTCTGGAGGTCGTAGAGTTCTTCATGCGCTTGGTCATTTTCCCAGAGGGCGGCGTGGTGGGGAGCAAGTTGCCCTGCTTTCCAGGCCTTTTGCCAAGCGACCCAGGAGGGCATGTGGAATTGGTAAAAGGAGTAGGGGGCGCCCCAGAGGTGGGGGGTGAAGTTACGGACGTATTTATAGCGACCATCGGTGAGGCCACGGCGGAGGCTGTAAATTTCATCAAAGCGGTCGGCGTAGAGGAAGAGGTGTTTTTTGGGCTCTTGGCGATCTGCTCCGAGGAAGGGGCGGCCTTGGTAGTGAGGGTCTTTTGGAAGACCAAGGAGAGAGAGGAGAGTGGGGGCGAGGTCTACGAAGGCGATGGGCTGGTGGCTGACGCTGCCGTTTTTAAAGGGGGAGAGGTGGGCCCATTTTTCTGGGACGTGGATGATCATGGGGACGCGGACGCCGGTGTCATGCAGGTAGCGCTTTCCGCGTGGCGTGGGGCCTCCGTGATCACCGTAGTAGAAGATGATGGTGTTATCAGCGTGTCCGTCTTTTTCGAGCTGGGTGAGGAGGTGGCCGATCTGGGTGTCTAGGGCGGTGATGGTGTCATGGTAGATGGCGAAGTCATGGCGCATCTCGGGGAGGTCTGGGAGGTAGGGGGGGAGGGTAAGTTTACTAGGGTCTAGGCGTGGGGTTTCTGGGATGAGACCGTTTTTACGGTTGTGGGCGATTTTCTGGGGGAAGAGGTTAGACTCGTGGGAGATGCTGAGGTTAAAAATGGAGAAGAAGGGAGCTCCTGCGGGGCGTTTGTTGTAGTGGGCTTTGGGGGAGCAGTCGTCCCAGAGTGCTTTGTCGTTTCCTTGGAAGTTGTAGTCGGTTTTTGAGGCATTACTGGTGTAGTAACCGGCCTTGCGAAGGTGGGTGACGTAGGGGGTGAGGGGGCTGGGGATGGGGTGGCGACTGCGCATGTGCTGGGTGCCCATGGAGGGTGCGTAGCGGCCCATGAGGATGGTGGAGCGGGCTACGGCGCAGACAGGAGCGTTTGAGTAGGCTGCGGTGAAGCGGGTGCTGCGGGCGGCGAGGGCGTCTAGCTGGGGGGTGTGGGCGTCTGGGTTACCGTAGCAGCCTAGCCAGTGGGAGGAGTTATCTTCACTGACGATCCAGAGGATATTGGGGCGTTCCGTGGCAAGGAGATGGAATGGGAGGCTGAGGAGAAGGAGGATGAGGAGGGGCATGAGAGGTGATGGGTTTATTTTTTAAATTGCTCGTATTCGGGGTTGGTTTTGGCGTTTTTGAAGGTGGGTTTTTCTTTCCATAAGTCGTAGGTGGCTTTGAGCTGGGTGGGGCTTTCGGGGTGTTGGCCTTGGTCGCCAGTTTTTTTAATCCATTCGTGGAGGATGTGGCGGTGCTGCTTAAGTTGGCTGGTGTATTGGGGGTCGCTTGCGAGGTTGTTGATTTGGTGGGGGTCATTTGCGAGGTGGTAGAGTTCTTCTGCGGGGCGTTTACCGAACCAGTGTTCTTTTTGGTAGGGGGTGAGTTTTCCTTCCGCGAGGAGGGTTTTCATGTCTGAGACGGTGGGGTGCTTATCACGGTATTGTGCTTGGAGGAGGGGGCGGTCTAGGTGGTAGTTTTTGATGTAGCGGAATTTGTCAGTCCGGACACTGCGGATGCGGTCGATGGTGAAATCACAGCGGTCACGGGCGGAGATGACGTGGGTGACGGGCTTGTAGTGCTGGCTGAAGAGGTTTTGGCCGTCGAGGTAGGATGGGAGTTTTATTCCAGCGAGGGCGAGGGTGGTGGCGGAGATGTCTAGGGCGTTGATGAGCTCTTTACGGATGCTGCCGGCTTGTAGGGAGGGGTGGTTCCCTTTGATGATGAGGGGGATGTGTAGGCCGCCTTCGTAGCAGAATTGCTTATGGCGCAGGGATTGGTTATTTCCGTGGTCTGAGAAGAAGAAAATGATGGTGTTTTCAAGTTCGCCATCGGCTTTAAGTTGCTGAAGGATGAGGTGGATGCGGGTGTCTACTCCGCGGGCGGCATTATAGTGTGCAGTCCATGCTTTACGATGGGCAGGGGTGTCTGGGAAGTAGGGTGGGAGGGGGACTTGGTGGGGTTTTAGGGTGTGTTTTTTCGGGGTGTGTTTTGCGTTGGCTTTTCCTCCTTTAAGCTCGATCTGGCCGAACCAAGCTTGTGTTTTATCTGGGCGGGCGTTCCAGGTGTCTTCGGTGAGGGACATGTTATGGTGTGCGCGGTTGCCCTGCCAACCGTTCATGCCGGCTTGGTAGTCTGGGTGGGTGCCAACGCTGTAGAGCTTCCGGCGATCGTAGTGGAAGTTGTAGTCGTCTTTTCCGCTGTTGAAGGTGAAGTAGCCGTTTTCTCGCATGATTTCTGGGATGGTTTTTATACCTTCAGGGAGGTGGATGCGGACGTTTTCTGGGACGACTTGACCGTCTGGCCAGCGGCTGGAGCGGTGCTGATGGGTGCCGGTGGTGGTCTGCATCACTCCGGTGATGAGGGCGGAGCGGGAGGCGGAGCAGACGGGGGCGGGGACGAAGGCGCGCTTGAAGAGGGTGCCTTCTTTTGCGAGTTGGTCTACGGTGGGGGTGTGGTTTTGGTTAATGGGGTCGTCATAGCAGCCGAAGTAGGGGGAGAGGTCTTCTGAGAAGATCCAGAGGATGTTGGGTTTTTTGTTTTCTTGGGCGCTGAGGAAGGTGCTGAGGAGGCTGAGGATGGTGAAGAGGAGAGTTTTCATTTTGGTGTCGCTTAGGTTGTCGTGAGTTGGAGAGGTGTTTTTTTGGTAAAGAGAAGGAGGGGGTGTTTATGGGGATAGGTGCTTATGAGATGCGGAATTTTATGCGATGCGGAATTGTTGGCAGTTTTCTAGGGGGGCGATTTCCCACGTTTGTGAGGTTTTTATGAGGCTGGCGAGTTCTGATTCTTCGACGATTTCTTTTATGAAGGCGTTTAGTTCTGAGTCGTGACCCATGATTTGTAGTTCGACGCTTCCGTCGCTGAGGTTTTTGACCTGCCCGACGAGGTCGAAGCCGAGTGCGAGTTGTTTCACGGTGTAGCGAAATCCGACTCCTTGAACCCGTCCGTGGAAGATGATTTTTTTCGAGCTCATGGTTTTTTTGGGGTATTTTGGTAGGTGACGCGGGTTCCGTCTTGGGTGACGTGGATGTGGCGTGTGGGTTGGACGGAGCGGAGGGGGGTGAGGAGGCTGCGGTGGATCTCGGCGTGAAGGCTACGGGCAGCTTTTTCGCTGGCCATTTCGATGTGCCAGGTGAGGTGGGTTTGTTCGTTCTGTTTGGTGATTTGGTAGGAGTCTCCTCGCCATTCTTCTGAGAGTGGTCCTGCTTCCATAACTCCTGCGAAGGGTTCTAGCCAGAGGCGGAGGCCAAGTTCTCCGAGGCAGTTTGTGCTGAGGGGAGGGGAGGGAGAGCGAGGGAAGGTGATGGTGGTATGAGGGGCTGAGGGGCGATTAGGGTGGAGGATTTCTGCGCTGGTTTTAGCAGGGTTTTTAAACATTTCTGCGTAGGCCGCGCGGGAGTCAATGTAGTGGAAGCGGGAGTAGTTAGCGCCGTCTATAAAGGGGAAGTTGCTGAATCCTTGGATGGCTGGGGGGAGGTCATTTAGGAGTGTTTCGCGGGTGGGTTCCGGTTCTTGGTATGGGGCGTCTGTGGAGGCGGAGTTCCGCCTGAGGAAGCGGGCGCTGAGGGCTGCGGCGGAGCCGGTGTGGATGGCTTGCCAGGCTTGCCATTCGTCACGGTTGGTCCATGTTTTCTTCGGGTAGTTTTGGAAGGAGAGGTTTTGGGCGAGGAGTCTGGCGAGGACGGAGCGGTCTGGGATGCTGAGGGGGTCAAAGTCCTCTGAGATGAGGATGCGTTCTTTACTGAGGTCAAAGATGCCTTTTACGCTGCTGTTAATCATGATCATCTGCCCGAGGAGGCGCTGTCCTGCGGGGATGAGGCCGATGAGTTCCCAGGCGAGGTTTTCTTGTTCTAGGCGGTCGTTATCGTGGATAAGTTTTAGGTTGGTTTCGGCAGCGTCACGGAGGGCGGCTGGGGAGGCGAGGCGGACGTGTGGGGGGGTGAGAAAGACCATGTTGTAGTCTTTCTCGATCCAGGCGATGAGGTCATCTGGAATGGGGTAGGGGCCTTCGGATAGCATAGCACGCACGCGGGCTAGCTCGTCCTCGAGCGTGTCAATGCGGAGGGTAAGCTCGGAATTAGTGGCGCGAAGGGATGAGGATTCTCCGAGATCCGAGTGAGTGGCGCCGGATTTTTTCCAGTAGTCACCGTAGAGCCACCCTCCGACGATGAGACCGATGGCGGTGAGAATTTGAAAGACCCGCTCGGGATTCATTTGACTCGGGTGCCGTTTTTACGTTCTTCCTCGAAGGGGTTATTTCGAAGTGGATTGGTGGTGGAATTGGTATCGAAATTTTTGTCTTCTCCGTAGAGGTCGAGGGTTTTACGGGTTTTTCCGAAGGTTTCTTGGGCTGTCTTGCCAGGGTTAGGGACAAGTGAGATGGCCTTACTTTGATTTCCATCAGCATCGTAGAAGTAGTAGACGCGGCGCACTGGCATCTCGACTCTGTTTCCGTCTTTATCCCGGACGGAGGCGGGGTAGTAATTTTTTACGCGAGCATCGAACATGTCTTCGGCGATGAGTTGGGCGGTCTCGGGATCATAACCATATTTTACGCGGAAGAGGAGGGTGCCTTGGCCATCAAAGATGTGGCCGGCCGAGAGAAAGCCCTTCGGGTTACGGAAGTATTTGGCCATCATCTTGATCTTACGGTTGTGATCTTTGGTCGTTTTTACGAGGCGGCGATCATCCTTGGAGCGTTCAAAGACAACGAAGGAGCCGTCTTGGTCATTACGCTTAATGCGGACGTGGGGGCCTTTTGATTCCCAGAGGTCGTCATCGGCGAGCGTCGTTCCAAGGACTAGGAATGGGATGATGAGCGAGCGAATGAGTTTTTTCATTGAGATAGAGGAGATGTCGTCAAGAGTATGCCCACGCTTATGAGTGAAGGCAACTCTGGAAGAGACTGTGCAGGCCTGAATGGGAAATGGAGAGCGGGGCCCTTCGAGTGGGAACTGACCGAGAGGGCCTTGGTGATGGGGATTCTTAATGTGACACCAGATTCGTTTTCAGATGGGGGGCAGTTTCATTCGCTCGAAGACACGCTCGCAGCAGCAAGGTCACTGGTGGAAGAAGGTGCTGAGCTGATCGATATAGGGGGAGAGTCAACCCGCCCGGGGGCAGAATCGGTATCGGTCGATGAAGAGTTACAGCGGGTGGTCCCGGTCATCGAGGAGCTGCTTGTGCGGGAAGAGGTGGCGCTCTCGGTAGATACCTGTAAGCCAGAAGTGGCTCAAGCTGCCTTGCAGGCTGGGGTGCACATTGTGAACGATGTCAGCGGCTTTCGTGATCCCTCAATGATTGATCTTTGTGCAGAGTCCGATTGTGGGCTTGTGGTGATGCATATGCAAGGAACTCCGAGAACGATGCAGAAGGCCCCGACTTATGGGAATGTGGTTGAGGAGGTCCGAGATTTCTTTGAGGAGCGCTTTGAGACACTCACGAAAGCGGGGATTGAGGAATCGAGAATTATTTTTGATCCTGGGATCGGATTTGGGAAGAGTCTGGAGCACAACCAAGCTCTTCTGAAGGGGGTGAAGGATTACAAGCTGCGCGAGCGTCCGGTGCTGATGGGGCTCTCTCGAAAGTCTTTTATGGGAGCGCTTCTTGGAGACTTAAGTATGGAGCGTAGGGAGGCCCCCACTCAGGCTCTTACTGCTCTGACCCGGTATCAGGGGGCAATGGTTCACCGGGTGCATGC
>CALFVL010000016.1 GCA_937928425.1 uncultured Verrucomicrobiales bacterium | reverse complement strand
CTAAAGCAAGCGGCAGTTTAATATTGGAGTGATTAAACATTGCAGCGCCATTTAAAATAATTTCAAAAATTAAAACCGAAATGGCAGGAGCGCCTAGCCCAGTAGCTTCTCGTGAGAGCACGCAAAGAGCTGTCTCGACAGTTTTTCGGGGATTAACTAGAGTGCTCCTCTTGTTTTTCACTTCTTCTCCGCTAAAATCATAGTTACAGAAACAGGATAAATTGAAATTTTTCCCTCCTCCTTAGACCCCTCGATTCAAAAGAAACCTCACTTCATTTCATGAATATCTCTAAAATTTCAATCATTGTCAGCCTGCTATCTGCTCCTCCCTTTCTCTTGGCACAAGTGGGAGGTGATGAACTTGTCATTAATGAAATTTTAGCGAGTAACCGAGGTGCATTTTCTCCCCCCTCTGAGACGACGACGCCTGACGTGATCGAACTACGTAACCTGAGTGATTCTCCGATCGATCTGAGCGGCTTTCTCTTATCCGATGACGCTTCTAATCCACGCCCCTGGCCCTTCCCAGGGGGGACTACGATTTCCGCCAATGGATTTCTAGTGGTAATCTGTGATGGGAGTGGGGGTGCGCGTCCCGACTTCCGTTTATCGATCGGAGGAGAAGACCTTATTTTAAGCAATCCTACCGGAGAGGTTATCAGCAGGGTAAACTACCCGCGCCAGCGACCCGATGTTTCTTTCGGCCGTTTTAGTGATGGGAGCTTCGGATTCTTTCCAGAGGTCACGATCGGCGCAGCGAACGCCGAGGGCTCCGCTCAGGCCACCCTCACTTCTCGCCCATCCGTAAATTTAGAGTCAGGCTTTTACGGAGCTCCACTAGAAATCAACTTAGAAGCAGATGACCCTGACGATGTGATCCATTTCACCATTGATGGGAGCCCACCTAGCACAGCATCCCCCGTTTATTCAGGCCCCGTAACAGTCTCGGAGACGACAGTTCTCCGTGCCGTCTCACAGCGGGGGGGACAGGTCAGCGAGTCCTTAATGAGGACCTTCCTTTTCGAGGAAGCTCCTGCGCTTCCCGCTGTCATTTTAACCACGGATCAAGAGGATCAAGAGGGCGGTAACAGCATCTTTAATCCTTACACTCGTTTTGTGATCGATGGGAGGGTGCGCTTCGATTACATCGAAGACGATGGCCGCTTAGAAATAAGTCAGTATGCTGAATTTGAAACTTCTGGGAATTCAAGTGCCTTCGTCCCACCTCTAAATGGGAAAATATTCGCCCGTGCGGAATTCGGCCCACGGAGCCTAAATCACCAATTTTTCCCTGAAAAAGAAGAACGGCGTTTCGAGCGAGTTTTACTCCGTAATTCTAGTCAAGATTTCACAGAGGCGCGCTTCCGTGATGGTATTTTTTCTCACCTTTTAGGGCAGGACGACATTGTGGAATTAGAGGAAGAGGGATTCCGCCCAGTCGTTCTTTATCTCAACGGGCGCTACCTCGGCCACATGAACCTACGCGAGGATGATGATGCTGAATTTGCCCGCCAGTATATCAGTGACGAAGAAATCGTAGATAAGGGCTTCGGCTGGATCTTCGACTATTACAACCTCGGGGTGGATCACCGTGCTAATGACGCATTGGAAGAGATCCGTGCACAAATTACTTTTGATACTCAATTCATCGATGGACTCCTCAGAGGAAGTGCTCGCTTAAGTGAGGGGAATCGTTTCTTCGAGTTCGCCGATAACCCCGGATTCCGCTCATACCTGCTCCATGACTATGATCTGAGTCTTGGCGAGAAGGGAACATTTACGAACTTTGACGCCCCTTTTGATAACCTCTATCTCACGAATGGCTTCCCTCCAACTGAGCCGGGCGATGCCTTATGGTCTGAAATCGTCCAAGCAAATGCCGCTTTCTTTAACCTCTTTGCCCCTGCGGAAAGATGGATTGAAAAGATCGATGCCATAGAAGCCGCACTAGCGCCAGTAATGCCGAGGACGATCGATTACTATCTAGACGACCTCGCCGGCAATGGCATCACGATCGAACAGATTAGAGACAGGCGAGGTGATAACTTTGATCGATTTGACACGGTGGCACTCAGCATGGAACAGTGGAGAGGCTACGTGGATGAGATGAGGACCTTCGTCAATGTCCGCTATCAAGGGGTGCTCCCAGCCATGCAGGCCCGCTTCTCTCTTCCTGACCTCATCGAGCTTCAAATTAGCAGTAACGCCCCAGAGCGGGGTGATGTGCGCGTCCACCAGTTTCGCGTGAGTGCAGGCCGAGAAACAGGATCTTACTTTCAAGGAGTCCCCCTAAGGCTGAAAGCAGAAGCTAAACCCGGCTTCGACTTCATTCGCTGGGAGGGCTTGGCAGCAGGTGAGACTGATGCAGAAATTAGTGTCCCTTTTAATACTGCTGGGGAAATTAGGGCTGTTTTTGAACCAAGTCCCATCCTAGCAGCTGCTGCCGGTAATGTGGTGATTTCGGAAATTCATTATAATCCTGCGGGAGTTGATGAAGGAGGGGAATTTCTAGAAATCACAAATATCTCGTCTAGTGAAATCACACTGGCAGGAGTCCGTTTCACCGCAGGAGTGGATTATCTTTTCCCTACCGGCAGCACGCTCGCTTCTGGAGCATCTCTCACCCTAGGCCCAGAGGACTATGCCGGAAATCTCTCAAACAGCGGCGAGCGTATTACCATCGCAGCTGCGAACGGATCCACCATCGAGTCCTTTTCCTATAATGACAGTCGGCTCTGGCCCGCAGCAGCCGATGGGCAGGGGCACTCACTCACCCGCATCCGTCCTGACCTTCTCCTAAATCCCAGTCTGCCCTCATCATGGCGCGCAAGTCAGTCTGAGGGCGGAACACCCGCTTCTCTTTTTTCCACCTCCTTAGTGGGGAACAGTGAGGAAGAAATTAGGGCCTACGCCTTCGGCGATCAACTGGCGGGAGAAATTTTACAATTCGGCGAGGCTGATGCTGACTCTTTTAACCTTCGTTTCCGCCGTGTTCTTACCGCTGATGACGTCAGTATCTCCCTAGAGAGCTCACCTGATTTAGAGACTTGGACAGTCATGCCTGATCAGAATTTCCGCTCACTTGGCACTCCAGATGGGGGCTTTACACAGATCGAGACAGACTCAATTTCCTTCGGAGATGAGAAACGCTTCTACCGCTTGGTGGCAAATGTCCGCTAGAGTCGAATGAGCTCGATCTAGCTCGCTAAGTGACGAGCAATCTGAAGAAACAATTTCTTGCCCTTCCCTCCTCTCTCCCCTACCCCTTTCCTTGTCAGGGGTCGCGGGGTGCGGGCTTGTGGATTCGGTCAGGACGGAAACGTAGCAGCCGCAGCTTGTCCCTCATTGCCGTGGCTTCCTGGCACTTCCTTTCCTTACTTTACTGAAGCCGGTTTCCCCCTCACGCAGGGCTTCCACTTACAGCCATCAGAACTCCACGGTCCTCTCACTGCCCGTCATGTCAGCTCACATTTTCCCTGATGGCTCTTCTCTACCTTCACCGGGTCTGGGCACTTGGAAAATCCCTGCCGAGTTAACAGCAAGGACCGTCCATCAGGCTATCGAAATCGGCTACCGTCACCTCGACTGTGCTGCCGACTATGGGAATGAAGAACTCGTCGGTCAGGGCATCACTTCCGCCCTCTCAGCAGGTCTCTGCACAAGGGATGATCTCTGGGTAACAGGTAAGCTCTGGAATACCTACCACGAGCCACAACACGTGCGCTCTGCCTGCGAGCGAAGCCTCTCTGATCTGGGACTAGAGCAGCTCGACCTCTTCCTCATTCACTTCCCCATCGCCTTAGAGTTTATCCCCTTTGAGCAAAAGTATCCTCCGGGGTGGACTGGGCACGGAGAAGCGATGACCCCGATTCAGGTGCCCTATGCTGAGACTTGGCAGGCCATGGAAGACCTCGTTCACGCAGGCCTTACTAAGAAAATTGGCGTCTGTAATCTCACCACTGCTTCTCTTCGCGATGTCCTCTCTTACGCTCGCATCCGCCCCTCCGTCCTCCAAGTGGAGATGCATCCTTATCTTTGTCAAAGAAACCTCCTTCGCTTTTGTCAGCAAGAAGAGATCGCCCTCACCGCCTTCTCCCCCTTCGGCGCGGACTCCTACTTATCCCTAGGCATGGCCGAAGAGTCTGAGCGCATTCTTGCCCATCCCACGCTCGAACACATCGCCAGCACGCACCGTAAATCACCCGCTCAAGTTGCCCTGCGCTGGGCTATGCAGCGAGGCACTATCCCCCTCCCTAAAACCCAATCTCCAGACCATCTCCGCGAAAATCTCGACCTCTTCGACTTCACTTTAAGCAGTGAGGAACTCGCCACAATCTCCGCACTAGACCAACACAAACGCTTTAATGATCCCGCCGTC
>CALFVL010000015.1 GCA_937928425.1 uncultured Verrucomicrobiales bacterium | reverse complement strand
TATCGATGATATTATCCCCTCTCCTCTTCAACCTCGTAAGCACTTCGCTGAGGGCTCACTTGATGAACTAAAACAGTCTATCGCAGAGCTAGGAATTATCCAGCCTCTCATCATCCGTAAGGTTTCCGGGAAGATGGAGCTAATCGCAGGTGAGCGGCGCTGGCGTGCCTCCCAACTCCTCGGACTGAAGACCGTGCCGATCATCGAGCGTCCATCGACTGATCAAGAAGTGCTAGAGATGGCTCTCATCGAGAACCTCCAACGTCAGGACCTGAACGCGATCGAGGAAGCCGCCGGCTACGTCCGCCTCGCCAAAGACTTTAACCTCAAGCAAGACACCATCGCCAAGCGCGTCGGCAAATCCCGCGCAAGTGTGGCTAATTCGATGCGCCTCCTAGATCTTCAAGAACCGATCCAGCGCCACCTCGCTGATGGCCACCTCACTGTCGGTCACGCCAAGGCCATCCTCGGCGTCAAAGAGCCTAAAGAACAGATCGCCATCGCTGACCAAATTCTACGCAGAAACATGACTGTCCGCTCCGCCGAAAAATTCGTGCAGGACTATCATAAAAGTGGCCAAAAATCATCGCACAAAAAAAACGCCAAAGTGGTAGATCCCCACATTACCACGATCCAGAATCGCCTACGTGACCACTTTGCCACCCAGACACTCGTTCATCATTCCGAGAAGAAGGGGAAAATTGAAATCGAGTACTACGGGAATGACGACCTCGGTCGGATCTTGAATCTCCTCGGGGTCAGCCTAGACTGAAGACGTGTTTAAAACGATCGTCTCTGGCATCTTCGTAATCCTCTCTGCCAGCTCATGCCAAAAGAACGAAGAAGCTCCAGATACCCCTGACCTCCCCTCTATCGCCCCTGTTCCTGCTGAAGCCATCACACAATTCTCCGGTCAGCGCGCCTTCGATCATGTGAAGACCCTCACCGACTTCGGCCCACGCCCACCTGAATCAGAGGGCTATCGTAAAAGCCTCGACTACCTTGAAAAACAGCTCCACGAACTTGGATGGAAAACAAAGCGAAGCAGCTTCCAAAGCGAAACCCCCATCGGTCGCATCACCTTCACCAATCTCATCGCGCGATACGCCCCTCACTCCGAGCCTGATTGGCGACTCTCTCCGCCCATCCTTATCGGAGGCCATCTCGACTCTAAGCGCTACCCTGATAAAGTTTTCCTCGGCGTAAATGACAGCGGTTCCTCTACCGGAGTCATGTTAGAACTCGCCCACACGCTTAGCCGATACCAAGGTTCCGCCCTAAATGTCGAACTCGTCTTCTTCGATGGAGAAGAAGCCATCCTAGAAAACATGGTCTTCCGTAAAGACGGCCTTTACGGCAGCACGCACTACGCCCAGCAACTGCGCAAACGTAATACCCTCCCCTCACTTGGCATCGTCATCGACCTCGTCGGCGACCCGAATGTCAATCTCCTCATCGGGCGCGACTCCAGCCCCACCGCCACAGCCCACGCTCAACAAGCCGCAAAAACCCTCCAGCTAGAAAAGCAAGTCACCCTCGCCCCCGGAAGCATCCTCGATGACCACGTTCCCCTCATCGTCTTTGCCAATCTCCCCGTTCTTCACCTCATCGGTGACTTTGGGAAAATGCCCTACTGGCACAAAGAAGGTGACACCTTGGATAAGATCACCCCTGCAGCCCTTGAGAACACCGGTAAACTCACCCTCCAAGTCTTACACCAACTCACCCAGAAAAAAAACTAACGTCGCGCCTTCTGCCGTTCCCTCACTCTCTCGCGCTGCACGAAAAGCGGGATCAATTTTTGCTCCACATAATCGAAGCCCGCCTGCAGCCCCTTCTCCTGATACTCTCGACCGATCTCAGCCTCCACCGCAGTCGGGTTCCCCACCAGCCGTAAAAAATCATTAGAAGTCGCTCGGATGAACGACTCTCCATCAATTTTCCCCTTCTCGCGCAAGAGCCACTCACGCACATAAAGTGCCAGCACCGCATCACCCACCCAGGCTTCTTCTCGCTCTCGGTCGATCTCTTCAGTTGTTCTTTTCATTACTTTTACTCCTCAGCTGTGCAGACGTCATATCACGGCGCAAATGATCCTCTGATTCCCGATCCCAATACCCACTATCAAGCTCGATAAATACATTAGAGTAAGGTAAAGCGCTCTTTGTCTTAAGGACGAGCACGGCATAACTCGCAGAATCAGAATGTGCCAGCAAACTCAGAGAACGATGCTCCATCTCCCGGACCTCATGACCATGCAGAGAGGCTCTGAGCAAGTCACGGAACTCATCTATTCCCGGAGCGCGATCATTTTTCACAAAAGGCAACTCACGTGCCATGCTAAAAGAGGGCTTCACCGTCTCTGACTTTTCCAACTCATTCACCACATAGTCCACCACCTGTGGGATCTCAGCATCTACCACCAAGGTCCGCACGCCACGGCGCGACACCACCGGAAAAGAAGACTCTGCCACAATGATCCAATTTTGAATCCCTAAGGCATTCACCTCCCGTGAAACCACCTCCCCCCAAGGAGGAGGAGTCCCCCTAGGGACGCGGCTCACCCCACATCCTCCAAGAAGGAAGATTAGGAGGAAAAACAGCGAAGAGATTCTCATACGCAGAAGACACTATCATAAAAAAACCACTACATCAATCGCGCACCCGCCTCGGCCAGATCACTGCGCTCTCCCCGACTCAGCGTCACATGCGCCGCAAAGCTCTGCCCTCGCATCCGCTGACGAGTGTAAACTAAGCCATTACTGCGGCTATCCACATACGGATGATCGATCTGAGCAGGATCTCCCACCAAGACTAATTTCGACCCCTTAGACATCCGCGTCACCACCGTCTTCGCCTCCTGCGGAGTCAGCTGCTGAGCCTCATCAAGAATAAAGAAACGGTTCGGGATAGAACGTCCACGGATATA
>CALFVL010000014.1 GCA_937928425.1 uncultured Verrucomicrobiales bacterium | reverse complement strand
AAGGAGCGGCGGTAAGAGGAGATGACGAGTTCCGCAGCTCCTTTACTGGCGCTGTAGGGGTCATGCCCGCCCATGGCATCTTCCTCGCGGTAGGCGTGCAGCCACTCGCGGTTTTCATAGCATTTATCTGTGGTCACGCAGACGACGGCACAGGGATGAGCAGAACGGCGGACGGCATCCAGCAGATGCGCCGTGCCCATGATATTAGTCGCGAAGGTCTCGACGGGGAGATCATAGGAGAGGCGAACGAGAGGCTGTGCGGCAAGGTGTAAGATAACCTCGGGCTGTAATTCGGCGACGACTTGGGCGAGGCGCTCGCGATCAGCCAAATCACCCCGATGGTCCGCGGCGAGGCGTTCCTTCAGACCGAGTTGATCATAAAAGACTTCATGCTCCTGAGGGTCTAAAGCATAGCCCGTAACCTCGGCCCCTAGCGAAAGGAGCCACTCACAGAGCCAAGAACCCTTAAAGCCGGTGTGCCCCGTGACAAGAACACGGCGGCCACGGTAGTAATCAGCAAACATGATTTTTTAGAGGGGGGATTTTCAAGAGGGAGGGGGGATTTTAAGCCCACGTTTTCCACGGGGCCTTGCCAGAATCCCACATTTCCTCAAGCTGGATTTTATCGCGCAGGGTATCCATAGGGCGCCAGAATCCACGGTGTTTAAAGGCGGCAAGTTGCTGGTCTGCGGCAAGTCCCTCAAGGGGCTCGCGCTCCCAAGTCATGGCATCATCTTTAATGCGAGCGATCACGGCGGGGTTCAGAACGAAGAAGCCTCCATTGATCCACGCACCATCGCCCTGGGGTTTTTCCTGAAACTGTTCCACCGAGCCACCTTCCGAGATGGCAAGAGCCCCGTAACGTCCCGGCGGCTGAACGGCAGTGAGGGTCGCATCACGGCCCTGCTCAGTATGGAATTTAATCAGAGCGGTGATGTCCACATCCCCCACCCCATCTCCATAGGTGAAGCAGAAGGGTTCATCAGGATCTAGGAACTCAGCGACTCTTTTTAAACGACCACCCGTCATGGTGGCCTCTCCCGTATCGACCACTGTAATTTTCCAAGGCTCCGCCTTCTTACGGTGAACTTCCATGCTGTTCCCAGTCATATCAAAGGTGACATCTGACATATGGAGGAAGTAATTCGCGAAGTATTCCTTAATGACGTAGCCTTTATAACCAGCACAGATGACAAAGTCGTTAATGCCGTGGTCACTGTAGATTTTAAGAATATGCCAGAGGATGGGCTTCCCTCCGATCTCCACCATCGGCTTAGGCTTCAGGCTGGTTTCTTCACTAAGACGAGTGCCGAGACCTCCGGCAAGAATAACTGCTTTCATGGGATTTCTGGAGATATTTAGTTGGAAAATGCTATTGATTTCAGGGACTGCGCAAGTGCTTCGGTGCGAGCCTTAGCTCCTTCTTCAGTTAGGTGATTCACAGAGTCTGCGAAATACTCAGGGTTTGTATGAACACCATAAAAGGGATCTCGGATAACTGGCATAAATTCTTCAATTTCTCGGAGAAGGATCCGATTTACCTCACGGTCGTGCTCCGCGAATTCAGGATCCGTTAATGTCCAGGGAATTGTATAGACCAGACGAACTTTTTTCTGTCTAGCTTCTTCAACTAAATCCTCAAGGAGTTGAACCCCCTCAACTGAAAGCCGCTGGGGCTTAAGGGAATCTGAGAATGCTTTCGGTCGGTCACGGAATTCGGTCGTGAGAAGGCCACCAGAGCGCAAATCATCTATATGATAACGGTAACTTGGTAATCCCATTACTTTTCGACCTAAAAGAGTAACAACAAATCGTGCTCCTGGCCGTCTCTTGAAAACGCGTTCACTTAGAGTGATCTTACGCTTGAGAAAGTCATTCTTGAAGTCCCAACTCCCCAAAGAAATCCCTAAAACTTTTGATCTCGCTCCCTTATCGGTGGTTAAAAAAATAGGTTCCAGAGCCAAGGCTATTGTATCATTGGGCCTAGCTGCTTCCATTGCGATTGATAGAATGTAGTTTGCCCCCATTGGAACTGCCCCCCCAAAATTATATGATGGAGGAAATGTTTCATCAAGCACAGTTGGATCAATGGAGAAAGAACAGGTAGAGCCTCCTGAAAAAATAACAACTTGTTTATTATTACTCTGAAGCCCCATTAGCTCTGATCGTTTTTGCTCAATACAAGCTCTCCAAAAATGAAATTCGGGATTCCAATTTGTCACTAAATTACCGGATAAATAAAATCCTAATAATATAGCCGCTAACGAGGAAAACAAATATTTCATATTTAGAAATTAAAATAGATGAAGGTTGAAGGCTCAACAGGAGCAAGGATAATAACGCATAAAATCATTAAGAAAATCGCAGGAACAGAAAGAAGATAACTGTATGGACTCTTTTTAAGAGACAAGCCTTCCATAAGCAATGTCACAAGCGACAGCACCATCATCACGGCCAATAGGGCTAGAACCGTTCGATTGTCGACCAAACTCATTAATGAATCCATTGAAAAATCGAAGTAATTTCTTATATCCAGTAAAAGCATCGTCTTATTACAAATCTGTTCGACGCTTGTCTCGTAAAACAATAGCCAAGTATAAAACACAAAAGTCATAGTAATCAGCCAATTAAAAAATATTGGGATTTTAAACTTAGGGCTGTAGTGACAAAAAATTAGTCCTACCCCGTGAGCTACTCCCCATAAACAAAAATTCCAACCCGCACCATGCCAGATTCCGGAAATTAAAAAGGTTATCAGAAGATTGATCCAAATAATTCCTTTCTTACTTCCTCCTAATGCGAAGTATACATAATCTCGCAGCCATTGACTTAAAGTCACGTGCCAACGCCTCCAAAAAGCTCTCAAGCCAAGTGACCAATAGGGACTAACAAAGTTAAGAGTCAACTTCACCCCGAAGAGAGCACCTAGCCCTAGAGCTACGAAACTATAGCCAGCAAAATCAAAATAAATCCTCAGTGAAAAGAGCACTATTTCAATAATCACATGATAGACATTCTGAGTATCGACCACGAGAATTCCTGACAGAACGGCTAAGTTATCTGCCAAAACCATTTTATAGAAAAGGCCGAGAATAATCCAAGGCAGCGCTTTTTCAATCGATTCCTTCGTAACAGCTAAACGAATTTTCTCAATCTGAGGAAGAAGATCTTTTCTACGCTCGATAGGGCCTGCAACAATCTGGGGGAAAAATGACGCGAAATTGAAATAATCAACAAATTTGGGGAGAGTTAAGGTGTCCCTCCGTGAATCTAAACACACCGCAATTACCTGAAAGCTATAGAACGATAGGCCCATCGGGATCAGAGCGTGTGGCGTTACGACCTGAAGTCCAAAGATTCCTTCAACAACAAATTTCCAATATTTAAAATAGAAGAGCGGTGCCAACTGAAGGACCACTAATCCCATCCAGAGATAACTCCTAGATTGATTTTGACGCTCAAAAGTTACCGACTTGAGACAGACCCACCCTAAGAGAACAACCCAAAGAAACGCAGCCAAAGTAAGCGGGCTTTCTTGAAACAGAAGCCACATCGAAATGAGTGAAAAAGAGGTTTTTTCAAATTTCAATCTAGCCGTATGGCTGATTTTCCCGACGACGACTGCAACGAACCATGCTACGCCAAGCCCAAGAAGAAGGCTTTCCCAAAATTGTGCTTCTGCGAAGTTCATGATTTAGTTGGCTTTCAAAAACGTAACAAAAAGTTTCTAGAGAATCATTCCTGCTGCGACGGTCTCATTTGTGCCGGCATCAATGAGGATGAAGGAACCGGTGTGGCGGTTCTGATTATAGGAGTCGTAGAAGAGTGGAGCGGCAGTGCGGAGGGAGATCCGGCCAATTTCATTGAGACTAAAGCTGCTGCTGTCTTCTTCTTTACGCAGGGTATTGATGTCCACCTTGTAACTGATCGCTTGGACGATGGCCTTCGTCTCTTTACTGGTGTGGCGGAGGATAAATTTCCCACGAAGATTCAGTGGGGTATTGGAAAACCAGCAGATCATGGCCTCGATGTCTTGGCCTTGTGCAGGTGGGTTATTCGCCTTAACGAGCATGTCTCCCCGAGAGAGGTCAATCTCATCTTCAAGGGTCATGGTGACAGACTGGGGGGCGTAGGCTTCACTCAGTTCCGTCTCATCCTGATAGATATTTTTCACCTTAGAAGAGAAGCCAGAGGGCATGACAGTGACTTCATCACCCGGCTTAAAGACACCACCGGCAACGCGACCAGCAAAGCCACGGAAGTCATGAAACTTTTCACTCTGTGGGCGGATGACCCACTGGACAGGGAAGCGGGCCTGAACGTGATTTTCATCCCCCCCGACGTAGACGTTTTCTAGGTGGTAGAGGAGGCTGGAGCCCTCGAACCAGTCCATGTTTTTCGATTTATCAACGATGTTATCACCATTCAAAGCAGAGATGGGGATGGGGGTGATATCGACGATGTTATCAAGACGGGAGGCAAAGGCTTTATAGTCCTCTATGATGCCGTCATAAACTTCTTGGCTGTAGTCAACGAGGTCCATCTTATTCACGGCGACGACGACGTGCTGGATGCGGAGGAGATTCGCGATGAAGCTGTGCCGCTTCGTCTGCTCAATCACTCCCTTACGAGCATCGATGAGGATGATGGCGAGGTTCGCGGTGGAGGCACCGGTGACCATGTTCCGGGTGTATTGGATATGGCCCGGGGTGTCTGCGATGATGAATTTACGCTTAGGGGTGGCGAAGTAACGGTAGGCGACATCAATGGTGATGCCTTGTTCACGCTCGGCTTTGAGGCCATCTGTGAGGAGGGCGAGATTGACATTTTCGTCCCCTTTTTTACGTGATGATTCCTCGATCGCTTCGAGCTGATCCTCGAAGATGGACTTAGAGTC
>CALFVL010000013.1 GCA_937928425.1 uncultured Verrucomicrobiales bacterium | reverse complement strand
AGAGCCTCTGCTACGTGGAGGTGAGGAGAGAAGTGAGGAGGTGGAGTTGTGGGAAGGGTCAGAGGCTGAGAGCCTCTGCTACGTGAGGTGGTGGGGAGCGAGAGAGAGGGGGAAAGAGGAAAGAGGGGGTGATGGCGGAGGGGGAGGGATTCGAACCCTCGGTAGCTTGCGCTACGTCGGTTTTCAAGACCGGTGCATTAAACCAGACTCTGCCACCCCTCCGCGTTGGAGCGAGTTTTGAGAGTGGGAGGGGATTTGGCAAGAAAAAGAGGTGGGGGAGTTTAAATTTTTCTGTTTTGGCGGATGTGGGCTAGGAGTGCGGTGGCTCCGTCTTCGATGAGGTCAGCGACGAGCTCGAAGCCTGAGCCTTCTCCGTAGTAGGGATCTGGGACTTCTTGCTGGGGATGCTGCGTGCAGTAGTCGGTGAATTTCTGAACCTTGGCTCGCTGTGTGTCGTTTTCTGCCAGTTTGATGATGTTGGCGTAGTTTTCGTCATCCATGGTGAGGATGAGGTGGAATTGGTCAAAGTCATCAGGGTGAAATTTACGGGAGGTTCCGCTGATGGGGTAGCCACGTTTTTTTAGGGTGAGGGACATTCGTGAGTCTGGGGCTTTTCCGTGGTGGTAGCCGATGGTTCCTGCTGAGTCACAGGTGATGTGTGAGCTGAGTTGGGCATTCTGGATGAGGTGGCGAAAGATGTTTTCTCCGGCGGGGGAGCGGCAGATGTTCCCCATGCAGATGAAGAGGACGCGGTAGGGTGAAGGGTGCATGAGGCTGTGTTTTTATTTTGAGGTGGCTTTATTTTGATTTGGCGCAGCGGAAGCCGATGTGGTTGGCGGGGGCGAGGGATTCTGAGTAGTGGCGTGCGCCGGGGCGGTAGCGGAGGCAGTATGAGGCGTGGCAGAGGAAGGAGCCGCCCTTGGTGACGCGGAGGAGGCTGAGGGGGTGCTGCTTCCCGAAGACGATGGGGCTGGGCCATTGTTGTTTCTGGAGATACCAGTGGACTTGGGGTTGGCTGACTCCGTCGGAGGGGCCTGAGGGGTTAGGGTGGGGGTTTTTTGTGAAGATGGTGTAGGAGTCAGGGCGGTAGTAGTCTGCGCAGTGTTCCCAGACGTTTCCGGCCATGTCGTAGAGGCCGAAGGAGTTAGGGGGGTAGGATTTTACGGGGGCGGTGCCGATGAAGCCGTCTTTTCCGCTGTCGTTATGGGGGAAGTCTCCGGTGAAGACGTTGGCGAGCCATTTGCCATCAGGCTGGGCTTCATTTCCCCAGGGGTAGTGGAGTTGGTCTAGGCCTCCGCGCGCGGCGAGTTCCCACTCGGCTTCGGTGGGGAGGCGCTTGTCTGCCCATTTGGCGTAGGCTTGGGCGTCTTCCCAGGTGACGCAGACGACGGGGTGGTTTTCTTTCCCTTTGAGGTCTGAGTTTTTTCCGGTGGGTTTTTTCCATGAGGCGCCTTGTTCGAAGCGCCACCATTGCCACTCGGCACCTTCTCCGCGGAGTTGGACTGCTTGGGGAGGGCCGGAGAAGACGAGGGCACCGGGGAGGAGGGCTTCTGGCGGGGATTTCGGGAAGTCTTTGGAGGACCAGCCGCGCTCGGCTTGTGTCTGGTAGCCGGTGGCGGTGATGAATTCTTGGAATTGGGCGTTGGTGACTTCGTGGAGGTCTAGGTAGAAGCTGTCGACGCTGACTTGGTGGACGGGGCGTTCTTCAGGATTATGCGGGAGTTTGGAGTCCTCGGGCGTTCCACGGGTGTAGGTGGCTCCTTTTATGAGGACCATTCCGGATGGGGGCTGGGCTTGGAGAGAAGAGGTCAGCGAGATGAGTAAAATGAGAGGGATCAGGGGGATGATGCTGAAGTGTGCTTTCATGAGGCTTGGTTTTTAGGAGGGGACACCTTAATTACGGAGATGGCTACTACGAAGTTTCGCCCATGTATCGATCTGCACGAGGGGAAAGTGAAGCAAATCGTGGGGGGGTCATTAAGTGATGAGGGGGCGGTGGAGAACTTTGTGTCTGAGAAGAGTCCGAGTTGGTACGCGGAGAAATTCGGCGAGGATGATTTACGCGGTGGTCATGTGATTAAGTTAGGTCCGGGGAATGAGGAGGCGGCACGGGAGGCGCTGGGTGCATGGCGGGGGGGCTTACAAATCGGGGGGGGAATTACGCGGGAGAATGCGGCGGAGTGGTTAGAGGCGGGGGCGAGTGAGGTGATTGTGACTTCTTGGCTTTTTGATGAAGGGGGGAATTTTTTAATGGAGCGTTTAGAGGCGATGGTGGCGGAGGTGGGAGCGGAGAGGGTGGTGTTAGATTTAAGTTGTCGGCAGGTGGGTGAGGGCTGGCAGGTGGCGATGAACCGCTGGCAGACGATCACGGAGATGAAGGTGGATTTAGAGACCTTAGGGGATTTATCGAGTTATTGTGAGGAGTTTTTAATCCATGCGGCGGATGTGGAGGGGCAGTGCGCGGGGGTGGATGAGGCTTTGGTGAGCTTATTAGGGAGGTGGAGAGGGGGCCAAATTACATACGCTGGTGGAGTGCGTGACTTAGGGGATGTGAGGCTGATTCAGGAGGCGAGTGGGGGGCGGCTGGATGCTACGGTAGGAAGTGCTTTAGATTTATTCGGCGGGAGTGGGGTGAGTTATGAGGAGCTGTTAAGGTGGAATGAAGGCTAGCCAGAGCGGGAGAAGTTTCTATTCTCCTGCCTATGTCAAAGCGTGTGTTAATTACTGGTGGTGCTGGTTTTTTAGGAAGTCACTTATGTGACCGGATGATCGAGGCTGGAAATGAGGTGATCTGTCTGGATAATTATTTTACGGGGCGGAGGCGGAATGTTTCCCATCTCTTAGATCATCCTAATTTTGAGCTGGTGAGGCATGATGTGGTGGAGCCGATTAGGTTAGAGGTGGATCGGATCTATAATTTGGCCTGTCCTGCTTCTCCGGTGCATTATCAGTATGATTCTATTTCAACGATGAAGACCTCGGTGATGGGTGCTCTCAATATGCTTGGCTTAGCGCGGCGGACGAAGGCACGAGTTTTACAAGCGTCTACTTCAGAGGTCTACGGTGATCCTTTGGTCCACCCTCAGCGGGAGGATTACTGGGGGCATGTGAATCCGATCGGGATCCGCTCCTGTTATGATGAGGGGAAGCGCTGTGCGGAGACTTTGTTTATGGATTATCACCGCCAGCATGGGGTGGAGGTGCGGCTGATGAGAATTTTTAATACTTATGGGCCGAGGATGAATGCGGAGGATGGACGGGTGGTTTCTAATTTCATCGTGCAGGCTCTGCGTGGTGAGGCGATTACGATTTATGGTGATGGTTCACAGACGCGTTCTTTTTGCTATTGTGACGATAATATCGAGGGGATGATCCGCTTGATGGAGGGGGAGCATCTGGGGCCGATCAACATCGGAAATCCAAATGAGTTTACGATGCTAGAGCTGGCTGAAGAGGTGATCGATCTGACGGGATCTGCCTCTAAAATCGAGCACCTCCCTTTACCGCAGGATGACCCGAAGCAGCGGCAACCAGATATTAGTCTGGCAAAAGAGGCTCTCGACTGGGAGCCGAAGATGCAGCTGCGTGAGGGTCTGAAGAAGACGATCAGTTACTTTGAGGAGGATCTGCGCAGGGCTTAGTCTGGCGGCGATCGTTTCGCCTTACGTCTAACGCCTTAGGTCTTTTGCCTTACTTTAGGGATCTAGGGTTCAGGTCGTCCTTGAGTCCATGAAGGGCTTTTAGGATGGCTTTCTCGACCTGAGGTTCATTGAGATTTCCGAGATGTCCGCCTTGGGGGAAGATGGTGAGCTGGGATCTGGAGAAGTTCTTTTTAAGCCATGCGAGGTCTTTTTTCTGAAGTAGGAAGTCGTTCTGATTAGTTAGGATACGGACCTTAGGGTGGTGGCGTAGTTTCCGTTCTTTATTCCTGAGGTTAGCGTGGCGGAGGATTTCTTTCTTTGTGATGCCTTTCTCTTGGTAGTAGGGGGCGGCGATTTTATGGAAGTAGTCTTGGTAGGAGAAGGACATGATCTCGCCATAGACTTTTTCTCTTCTGCGCTTAGAGAGCCGTTCTGTTAGGACGCCGTGGTTGTTTCGTGATTCGCTACTGTAGATGAGGTCTCGCAGGCCGAAGCGGAATGAGAGGCCAACGAGATACTTTGATTCAATGCCATCAAAAGGAATGGGAGGGCCTTTTCTTCTGGAGAAGAGCCCGTTCGCGGTGGCTTTATGCACGGCATTATTAATGCGGGCTTGGCGCTCTGCGGCAGGCCACTTGAGGGGGGCATCCATGTAGCTGTCGATCAATCTAGCACTGTGGACCATATCGACGGGGGCGTTTATGGCAATGTAGCGGTCGAAGTCGAGGAGCTGTGGAGTTTGGCCATTCTCTAGGGTGGCGAGGTTAAGTGAGAGGTATCCACCCATGGAGAGGCCGATGAGGGCCCGCTGGGTGAGGCGGTCTGGGTGTTTACGGGTGAGGGTTTTATCAAATTCTGAGAGCGCGATAAGGAGGTCTCTACTATCGGCGGGGGCGTAGATGGGAAGTTCTGAGGAGGAGGCGTTTTCCATGAATTCTGGATGGAAGACGCTGGTGGTGCTAACGACTGAGTAGCCCTGCTGGTAGAGAGTTTCTGCAAGAGCTAGGGGGAGGTTAGAGAGGCTGTGGGCGTTTAGGCCGGGAAGGATGTAGACGAGGGGGGCGGGCTGGGGCTGGAGCCAGTAGTGAAAGGGGAGTTTCTTCCGGGTGGTGGGGATTTTCACTTTCAGTTTCTTAGCGTGGGCTAGGAACTTAGGGTCCTTAGGGGCGATGGATACGGCGGCGAGAGTCTGCAGGCTGGAAGGGTCAATGGGGCCTGTGAGTTCAAGATCTGGTTGCTGCTGCTTACTGCCATAGGTCCAGGCGTATTTTACGATGGAGTACGAGTCAGCCTCGATGTCTAGGAGTTGCTTCGCGGTCTCGCTGAGGTCTGCGAGTTGGTTATAGGTGGTGAGGAATGAGGCGCTGCGGTAGGGTGAGTTTAGGTAGTTTAGGGGATTGAGTGCTCGATCGGCGAAGAATCCGGTGGCGTGTCGTTCATCACTGGGGCCGAAGAGGGGCAGGACGATGAATTTTTCAGGACGCCATCCCCATTTGCCGAGGGTTTGGTTAAAGGATGCTTGCGATGGAGAGATGCCCCAGCGGGTGGCGGGGTCAAAAAGACCCGCAATCCCGACGGTGGAGTTGGAGAGGAAGCGGAGGGTCTCGTTTTTCATCCCAGTCCAACGTCCTTGCAGGAGGTTATTTACGAGTCTGCCGGGGTAGGTGATGTTTTTTTGGAAATTACGAATGGAGCCTCTGACTGGCTTAGGGAGGGTGGCGCGGTAAACTCTGGCAGAAGGGTGGACGAGGTTTTTGAGAAGCCCTTCATTAAAAGCCCAGATGCCACGGTTGACCGGCTCGTAGGGGTCTTTGATGAATTGTGGGACGGGGGTTTGCTCCGTGCTACTGAGTGCGTTGCGGTTTTCTTCCCGCTGAGTCGATGAGCATGCGCTGAGAAAAAGGGTCAGGACAAGAGCTGAGAATGATAAATGATTTAAGTTCAATGAATAGAGCTGGTTAACTGGAGCTTAATCAAAGTGTCTCTGGAGGCAAATTTTTTTGTTCTTACGGTTTGATGGGATGTGGGTCTGGTACTAAGAGGGGTTGAAAGAGGAGGTGCTTTCTTTATGCTAGCGGAAATGAGTGATTATCGTCCGAATGTTGCCGCCTTGATGCTTAATGAGGAGGGTTTACTTCTGGTGTGTGAGCGTCTTGAGACGGTGGGTGCTTGGCAGTTTCCACAGGGAGGGGTGGACTTGAGAGAGAGTGTCGAGGAGGCTTTAAAGCGGGAAGTGGAGGAGGAGGTGGGCTTGAAAGAGGAGGACTATGCGGTGGAGAGTGCTCAGGGGGGGTATCGCTATGATTATCCTGAGGGGGTGAAAAGGGGGCGCTATGTGGGGCAGGAGCAGACGTATTTTCTTTGTCGAGTGAGGGCGGGTGCTCCGGAAGTGAATCTGAGGCAGGAGCCGCGAGAGTTTTCTCAAGCGAGGTGGATTAGGCCTGAGGACTTCGAGCTGAGTTGGTTACCTTCTTTTAAGAAGGAGACTTATCGAGCGGTGATGAGGGATTTCTTTGAGGTGGATTTGGCCTAGTCGGTTTTTTGGAATGGGAGGATGAAAAAAAAGCCCACTCTCTTAGGGGAGAGGTGGGCTTTGGAAAGAAGTCAGAGCTGAGGTTTTTTTAGGAAAGTTCTGCAAGCTTGGCTTTGATCGCCTCAAAGTCTGGGAGGTCTCCTGGGGAGTCGTTCACCTGTGCGTATTGGACGATGCCTGCTTTATCGATGAGGAAGGCAGAGCGTTTAGGAACGCCGCCCATGATGAGATTTTTTTCAGGGAGAAACTGCTCATAGGCGATGCCGTAAGCTTGTGTGGTTTGGTGGTCGTAGTCTGAGAGGAGGCTGAGTGAGATGTTTTCTTTCTCGGCCCATGCGGCTTGGGCGAAGGGGTTATCCCCAGAGATGCCGAAGACCTTGCAGTTGAGATCAGTGTAGGCACTGAGGCCCTCAGAGATGGCACAGAATTCCTCAGTGCAGACGCCGGTGAAGGCCATGGGGACGAAGAGGAGGAGGATGTTTTGCTCGCCCGTTTGCTCGGAGAGTTTGACTACTTCAGGTCCGTTTGCGCCGAGGGCCACGAGGGAGAAATCAGGGGCTTTATCGCCAATGTTAATGCTCATATCGTGGGTGATATAGGCGAGGAGGGAGCTGCGGACAAGTGGAGCATTGGAATTTTTTCCAAGGATTGCTTTGCAGGGTGTGTGTGGATAGTTTCTTTCTGTGACTGAATTATTAGCTCCGGCAGGGAACTGGGACTGTGCACGGGCGGCGGTAGCAAATGGGGCGGATGCGATCTACTTTGGCCTGCCTAAGTTTAATGCGCGGATGAGGGCGGATAATTTCACGGAAGAGGATTTACCCGAGTTGATGGACTTCTTGCATCGCCACGGGGTGAAGGGGTTTGTGGCCTTTAATACCCTAGTTTTCTCTTCTGAGCTAGGGGCTGCGGTGGAGCAGATTGAGGTGATGGCGCGGGCGGGGGTGGATGCGGTGATTGTGCAGGATTTAGGGGTGGCGAAGCTGGTGCAGGAAATTGCTCCGGAGATGGAGCTACATGCCTCTACTCAGATGACGATCACTTCGCCGGAGGGGATGGCCTTCGTGGATGAGTTTTTAAATCTAGACCGGGCGGTCTTAGCGCGTGAGATGTCGGTGGATGAGATTTCGCGCGTGCGCGAGAATGGATCGGTGCCTTTGGAGGTCTTCGTGCACGGAGCGCTTTGTGTGGCTTACTCTGGCCAGTGCCTGACTTCTGAGAGTCTGGGTCAGCGGTCGGCAAATCGCGGGGAGTGCGCGCAGGCTTGCCGGATGCCTTATGAGCTGGTGGTGGACGGGGAGACGGTGCCGATGGGGGAGGTGAGGTATTTACTGAGTCCGCAAGATCTTGCGGCGGTGGATGTGATTCCCGAGTTGGTCAGGGCGGGGGTGACGAGTTTTAAGATCGAGGGCCGACTGAAGACCCCAGAGTATGTTGCAGCGGTGACGCGGGTTTATCGCAAGGCTCTGGATGAGGTGGAAATCACGGAGAAAGATCGCTACACTTTAGAGATGATGTTTTCACGTGGTCTTTCGACAGGTTGGCTGGAGGGGACGAATCACCCGAAGTTGACGCATGGAAAGTGGGGGAAAAAGCGAGGGGCATGGGCTGGTGAGGTGTTGGCAGTGGGTGAGGGATGGGTGGAGTTAGAAGCGGGGGCACTCTCCTTAGAGAAGGGGGATGGTTTCGTCTTTGATGCAGGGGAGGATCGTAATGAGGAACAGGGTGGGATGATTTGGAAGGTGGAGGGGAGAAGGATTTATTTTGATCGGCGTGCGGGAATCGACTGGAAGCGGGTGAAGGTGGGGCAGGGGCTGTGGAAAACGAGTGATCCAAGTCTAGAAAAAGAGGTGAAGAGGAGTGGGAAGGCGGGCCGTTTAGAGGAGCGTGGTGATTCTCTGGTGATCCGGGTTTCTGGAAGAGTAGGGCAGCCCTTACGTCTGGAATGCCGGGGTAAGGAGGTGACGAGTGAAGTTAATTTAGTAGAAGCTGAGAAACGGCCTCTGACAGAGGAGGTTTTAGTGGGGCAGTTAGGACGGCTGGGTGGGACTGGCTGGTGCTTAGAATCGGTTCAGAATTTATTAGAGGGGGAGGTGATGATGCCGTTAGGTGAGCTGAACCGTCTGAGGCGGCGCTTAGTGGATGAGTTAAGAGAGGAGCCGCAAGTTCATGATGGGAGGCGGATATTGGACGGTCTTTTACCTGATAGGAATGAGCCAGAGGAGTCTCCTTCCGCATTACGAGTGCTTTGCCGGACCCTTGAGCAAGTGCGTGGATGCGCCCGGGCGGGTGCGGATTTCATTTATTGTGATTTTGAGGATTTAAAGCAATACCGTGAGGCGGTGGAGTTGGCTAAAAGAGCTGGGATGACTGTCTTTCTGGCGACGCCGAGAATCCAGAAGCCGAAGGAGGCTGCTTTTTTCAAGATGGTGGAGAAGGCAGAGCCAGATGGTGTTTTAGTCAGAAATCTCGGAGGAGTTTCGTACTTCAAAGAGCGGGGGATTCCCTGTGTGGCCGATTTTTCTTTTAATGTGGCTAATGCGGTATCCGCTGCTTTGTTGATGAAGCATGGGGGATTTGAAAATTTAACCCTTTCTTATGACTTAAACGAGGAGCAGGTGGGGGAATTGTTAGAGCAAGCACCGGGAGGGTGGTTCGAGCTGACGGTGCATCAGCATATGCCGATGTTTCATATGGAGCATTGTGTTTTTTGCACCTTCTTGAGTGAGGGAACGAGTATTAAAAACTGTGGAAAACCTTGTGATAATCATCATGTGCAGTTGAGAGACCGGGTGGGTCAGTTACATATTTTAAAGGCTGATGTGGGTTGCCGAAATACTCTCTTTAATGGGCGTGCGCAAAGCGGGGTGGGGAGTGTCGATGAATTAATCACGCAGGGTTTACGGACTTTCCGGGTGGAGTTGTTAGAAGAGGATGCCAAGCAGACTGCTCGCTTGGTGGGGTGGTATCAGAAATTTTTAAAAGGTGAGGGGGAGGCGCAAGATATGTTAAGAAAGTTAGGGGCGATAGAGAGGCTGGGAGTGACGAGAGGAACTTTAGAGAAGAGGCGAAGTGAACTGCACTTCTAGGCGAAGGCGTTATGCCGGTATCGTTTACTAGTTCCTGAGTCGCGCCAGCCGATGGCCCACATTGAGTTTATGCGAGCTTAGGGAGGAAGGGGTGGCTTTGACAAATTAGCCCGCTTCGTGGGGAGGATCGGAAGAGGGTTAAAGTGAGACTGAGTTTACGAGGAGCTTAGGCTTCGAGCTCCTCTTGTGGGCCAAAGAATTCGTAATGAATTTGCGCGGTGGGATGATTCGTGCGCTTGAGGAATTGATAGATCTGGATCATCATCGCTTTTGGCCCGCAAAAGTAGATTTCGGTTTCTGGGGTGATGAATTCTGAGAGGAACTCTTCGGTAAAGCGGCCACTGCTGTGGTGGTTTTGATCACGTTCATCTTCTTTGCTGGGAGCACTGTAGCGGAAGTGTGCGGAGAGATGGCTGTGTTCTTCAGCTCGCTGTGTAACTTCTTCTTTTAGGGCGTGGTTTTCTCCATTAGTGGCCCCATGCAAAAAGGTGGTGGGATTGGCGGTGACTGCATGAAACATAGAAAGCAGGGGGGTGATTCCTACGCCTCCTGATAGGAGTAATATCGGGGTGCTTTGCTGGTGTTCTTGTAGGAAGAAGTCTCCACAGGGAGGGCCTAGTTCGATGCTGTCACCAAGCGCTAACTGAGTGTGGAGGTAGCTAGAGGCGTATCCTTCTGGGGTATCCGAATTTCTAGGAACTTCCCGCTTTACGCTGATCCGGTAGAAGTCCCAGTCAGGAGATCCAGAGAGTGAGTAGTTACGCATGGTGGTAGAGCCATCAGGGGTGGGAATTCTCACAGTGATGTATTGGCCCGGCTTAAACTTAGGGAGTGTTCCTGCATCCTTAGGCTTCAGGTAAAAGGAGGTGATCCATTTGCTTTCATGCTCACGGCGGAATATTTCCATCTCGCGGAAACCGTTCCAGCCTCCCTCTTGGCTGATCTGTTCATCGTAGAGGTCTTTTTCAGCGCTGATGAGAAGATCTGCTAAAAAACCATAAGCTTCGCCCCAGGCTTCAAGCACTTCAGGAGGTGCTGGGTTCAATAGGTCATCAATAGACCCTAATAGGTGTTCTCCTACGATCGGGTAATGTTCGGGTTTTACTCCTAAAGAGGCGTGCTTACTTCCGATGTTACTCACGGCGGTGACTAAGTTTTCGGGTGTTTCTATATTTTGTGCAAAGGCGCAGATGGCTCCTCCTAGAGCTCGCTGCTGTGCTCCAGATTCTTGATTTGCGTGGTTAAAAAATGCTTTGACCTCGGGGTTCCCAGTGAAGAGGCGTTGATAGAAATGTTCCGTTAGTTTAACCCCATTTTCGGCTAAGAAGGGGATGGTGGCTTTTACGGTTTCGATCGTTTTTTTTGATAGTGGAACACTCATACCATGCAAGAAGCGTTCCGAGGTGTTGCTTTGTCAATCTTAAAGCGGCTGACAGGATGTGTGCAGTCGTGAGGCCTTTTCCCTGATTTTAAAGCTTTTACGTCGCTTTTGAAGCCGAGGGGGATTTAGAGGGAAGAAAGTAAGGACTCGATTTTAGACTGGGGCGGGGGAGAGAAAGCTTTCTTTTTGCAGTTGTTTTAGAAAGAGGCGGAGGAAGTCACTGCGTTCTTTAGCGAGGGCACGACCGGCTTCTGTTTGCATGCTGTTTTCTAGTTTAAGCAGTTTACTGAAGAAGTGGTCGACGCAGAATTTCGCGTCGTCAGGGGGGCGGGATTCACAGAAGGGGTCGATAGGGCTCATCAGTGCGGAGCCCATGTGACCTCCTAGCATGAGGCAGCGGCTGAGGCCGATGGCGCCGAGGGCATCGATCCGGTCTGCATCTTGCAGAATCTTTGCCTCGATGCTGCGGGGGGGAATCTGTGCGGTGAAGCTGTGCGCAGCGATGGCATGATGAATGGCCTTATGATGCTGGGTGGGGTACTGATGTTTTTTGAGAAAAGCAATGGCGTGGTCTGCAGAGAGTTGGGAGGCTTTTGAGCGGAGGGGGGAGTCCTTAGGGATGTGAAGGCAGTCGTGAAGCCAGGCGGCGGGGAGGAGGACCTCGAGGCTGAGGTTCTCGGCCTGTGCGAGCTGCTGGGTGTTCAAGACGACGCGCTGGGTGTGTGGGAGATCATGAGCGGGGTCGCTCCCTTCTTGGGTAGAGAGGAAGTTGTGAAAGAGGGAGGTCCAGTGGTCTAGGTTCATGCGATGGTGAAGTGGCGGTTTAGGTAGTCAGGGGGGACTTCATGGGTGAGCCAAATTCCGTTTTCTGCGAGGAGGAAGCTGAAGCGGTGGCTTGCCATCAGGCCGGCGGCAATTTCTAGGATGATGTTTTTTCCTTGCTGAGTTCCTTCATGATGAGCTTGGCGAGAGTCTCCGTAGAGGTGGACGTATTGGCGGGTCCCTTTAAGAAGTCCAGTATAGGTGATCTGGTCTAGGAGAGCGGCGGTGGTGCTGTGGTAGAGGAATTCGGGCGGGGGTTTCTGCGTGGCTGGGAGGGTGATGTCGATGCTGTGTCCACTGATGGCACGGATGCGGGTGCCATCGGGAGAGGTGGTGAAGCGTTTCGGCGAGCCGGCTTGGACGATGTTTTTGAGGAGGTCTGGGCTTAGTTCGGGGAATTTTTTTTTGAGGGTGTGGAGAATGTCTGCGGTAGAGGCCCAGCCTGCGGAGTCTAGGGTGAGGCCGAGTGAGGAGGGGTCATGCCGGAGGCCTCGGCTGAGAAGTCTGCTGATTTTATTTTCGAGCTTGCCCATGGGGAGAGGACTCAGCGGCTGGGGCGGTCTTTTTTACTACGAGAGCGGAAAGAGAGGGGGATGGGTAGTCCGTCGGTGGGGTGCTTGTCCTGGATTTGGTTCACGAGGTAGTTTTGGTAGGACTCGACAATGAGGTGCTTGTCATTGACGAAGAGGACGTACTCGGGAACGGGGATGGCTTGGTAGCGATCATTTACGGCGGTGGTGCCGTAGAAGAGTTTAAGCCGTTTACGGTGGCGTTTGTGCTCGGGCGGTGGGGTTTTGGCAAAGGCGTTCTGGAGAAGGCGGTTGAGCGGTCCCGTGCCGATGATTTCCTGGGCGTTGTCGCGGATGCGCGAGATCGTTTTGAAGACGTGCTGAATGGCGAGTCCTTTCATGGCGGAGACGCAGACGAAGGGGGCGTAGTTTAGGAAGAAGAGTTCCTTACGGAGGTGTTCTTCTGCTGCTTCAAGGCGGGCAGATTTCTGGCCCTCTGGGTGGAAGAGGTCGAATTTATTGGCAATGATGAGGCAGGGTTTTTTTTCATCCTGAATCATGCGGGCGATTTTACGATCTTGTGCGGCGACTCCGGCAGCGAGGTCTACGACGAGGAGGCAGATATCAGCACGGCGGATGGAGCGTTCACTACGCATGGCGGAGAAGACCTCGATGGAGTCTTCCATGCTAGAGCGTTTACGGAGGCCTGCGGTGTCAATGAGATTATGCTGCTCATCTCCCCAGACGTAGGGGATGTCTACTGCGTCGCGGGTGGTTCCGGCGATTTCAGAGACCATGGTGCGTTCATCTTTTAGGATGGCGTTGATGAGGGAAGATTTTCCGGCATTGGGTTTCCCGACGACGGCGATTTTCAGGCCGTCTTTGAGCTCTTCTTCGTCAATTTCAGCCTGTTCTTTTGCTTCGATTTGAGAGAGTTCGTGATCGACACGGTCGAGGAGATCTTGGATGCCGCGTCCATGTTCAGCGGAGGTGGGTAAGCCGCTACCGAAGCCAAGGCGGGCGAAGTCTGAGGCGGTGTTATCATGGTCTGCGCTGTCAGCTTTATTCATCACGAGGATGACATTCGGGTTAGATTTACGGAGGAGCTGGGCGACTTCTTCATCAATGGGGTTGATGCCAGCCCGGGCGTCTACGACGAAGACGATGAGGTCCGCAGAGTCCATGGCGATGCGTGCCTCATAGGTGACTTGTTCTGAGAAGCCGTCTTGGTCAAAGGCGCAGATGCCTCCGGTATCAATGAGTTCAAAGGGTGTTTCAGTCAGGGTGCAAGGAGCAGCAATGCGGTCACGGGTGACACCGGGCTGGTCCAGGACGATGGCGATGCGCCGACCGGCTAGGCGGTTGAAGAGGGCGGATTTCCCGACGTTTGGGCGACCGACGATGGCGACCTGAAATGGACTGGTGGGCATGGCGGGCTGAGGCTTAGACAGGAAGCTGGGAAAAGCAAGGTTTAGGCGGATTAGACCAGGATAGGGACTCCGTCCGGTTTTAGGGCATCAGCAGGTGGCCCCTCGAAGTGGTCAAAAATGAATTTATCCCATTGATCACGGGTGGATTTGGAGAGGCGTTCTTGGACTTTTTGCTCGCAGTCTGAGCAGATCATCATGGGAAAGGGGTCGTAGATCATGGTGTGACCGAGGCCCATGCAGGCGATGGAGTAGTCGATGATTTCAGATGAAGGGAGCCGGCAAGTGGCGCAGTGTTTTGTCCAGTCCTGATAATCTTGGGAGTTACCAAGTTCTTGGGAACGTGTTTTTAAGTGTGAACTGCTCTCGAAAAATTCGCTGATTCTTCGGCGAGAATCTTCTGAGAAGCTTGCAGCCATATCTTGACGGCAGGGAAGGCACATAGCGTACTCGAAGACGCATTCAGGGCCTTTGAAGACCTTTGTTACGGTGTAGGGATCTGAAATCTCGTGAAATACTCGTTCACAAGTTAGGCAGGTCTGGAAGGGGGCGTCGTGCTCAAAGGAATGAAAGAATGGAGGAATCTCGACCATGCTAGAGGATGGTCTGGGGTGGGGGAGGAATCCAAGGATTTTGATTTTAGATCACTGATTAGGAATTTAGGGTTGATTAAAGGAGGCTGATCGAAAGAATCTTGATCTTCTCTGCGTAGGAAGAAAATAAGAATTACTTATGGACGAAGCACCCACTCAAACCGAGGCAATGGACGATGAGCTTATCGAAAAGCCCGGGATCGTAGGCCCGATTTTTCTAAGTATCTTCATTTTTACAATCATTGTAGGTTTGATCCTGCTCCCTACCCTAGGTGCTCGTGAGCCTCTCATGGGACTTTTAGAGGCGCCAGAGTGGTGGACTGAGAACATCGGGGAGTATCATCCACTTATTTTGCACCTACCGATCGGAATCGTCTTCTTAACGATCTTCATGGAGGTCTGCCGCTGGCTCTCATTTGGGCGCTATCGTCCGATGACTGGGGTGGGCTTATTCCTAGCATTTATTACGGGGACCTTTGCCTGTGTGACTGGTTTTTTCGACATGAAGGTGAGTGGGATGAAGGCCGAGAGTTGGGATGATGCGTGGTTCCAGCATATGTGGATGGGAATTATTTTCGTGGGGGTCTTGGGCCTCGCTTTCCTCGCTAAAATCTGGGGTAACCGGAGTGGATCTCGAGGGCCAGTTTACGGCATCCTCCTCTTCGGAGCAGCTGGGGTGATGGGCTATGGCTCTCATATCGGTGGGGTTAAGGTCCATAAGACAGATCCTGTGGTGAATACTCTTGAGGGGCTCAAGATCTTGGGGACAGAAGAGGTGGAGATTCCAGAGGGCGAGGAAGAAGAGGCTGAGGTGGCAGCTGCCGCGAAGATGCCAAAGGATCGTCTCGCCTTCGCAGAAGTGATCGTGCCGATCATGGATACGAAGTGTCTTTACTGTCACTCTGAGGAGGCCGGAAAAAGTCGAGGTGGCCTCTACATGGACACCTACGAGAATCTCTTAATCGGGGGGGATAGTCAGGATGATGATGAATACCGCACTCTCGTTCCCGGGAATGCGAAAGAGAGTTACATGATCGAGGTGATGTTACTTCCGAATGATGATGATATGCATATGCCTCCTCCTAAGAAAGAGCAGATGGAGGCCCATGAAATCGAGCTTCTGACGTGGTGGGTGGATAATATCCCTGCAAGTGAGACCTTAGAAGACCGCACTCTAGGCGAAATGGGTGCCCCTCAAAATATCCTCGATGCTGTTGCGAAATTGGTCAGTCCAGAGGAGAAAAAGGCGATGGAAGAAAAGGCTGCTGCTGAGAAAGATCGTGTAGAGGCTGAGAAGGCGGCAAAGCGAGAGGCTTTACAAACTTCGCTCAATAACTTGAAGGCGGATGAGGTCTTGAGCACTGCGATTGATTATACTTCTCAAGAGTCGAGTGAATTAGAGTTCTCTGCGGTGAGTTTACGGAAGAAGATGAATGATGAGCTCCTTGCGAAGTTATCTCCGGTAGCGGAATCCTTATCCTCTTTACGGCTGGGATCTACTTCAGTGACAGAGGCTGCGGTAGTCGACCAGCTGGTGAAAATGCCCAATCTGGTAAAGCTAGATTTAAGTCAAACCGAAGTCGGCGATGGGGCGATGGAAGTGGTATCTCAGCTTGAGAACTTAGAATATCTCAACCTTTATGGAACTCAGGTGAGTGATGCCGGAATTGCAAAACTGAAGACTCTCGTGAATCTAAAGAAACTGTATCTTTGGCAGTCTCAAGCGAGTCCAGAGGGGGCTGAGGTGCTGAAGAAGGAACTTCCAGAAGTGGAGATCGTTTTCGGAGTAAACTAGAGTTACGGAGGAATTTTTTTTAAACCACACGCTTGTAGAGGGCGTGTGGTTTTTCGCTTTTTATGGGAAGGCGCGCTGAGGATTTCCTTTAGTCAACTCGAGAGCGTAAAACCGATTCCCGAATTGGGATGGGTGGGTGAGAGTTTGGAACTGTCTGATTTCCTGAGGAGATGGTTGCTGGAGGAGCCAGTCTTTTGCGCAGTGGGTGAGGTAACGGCTCTGGTTCATCGTAGGGTAGGCCTTAAGTCCTAGTTGAGTTGCTGCTTGTTCCACCGCTGTAAAATTCACGTCAGCTGTGATGTCTTGTTCGCCAGGGTGGTCGAGTGGATGGGCATCTGAACGTTGTTTGCGGTAACAACGCAGGGTGCCTGCACTACGAGAAGGATGGTAGAGAGAATCAGAGTCGAGGCCGTAATCTATCCAGAGGAAGAGGGCTTTTTCAAAGCACTCACTGAGTGGGGAAAGGAGTTTTTGAAAATTAGGCGATCCTTCGGTAAGGTAAGCTTCAGGATAGTTTCCTGAGAGGAACGTTTCGGTAGGGCGTAAAGACCAAGCTAGGGAGTTTTTTTCAACTGAGACGAGTATTTCATGCCAGTTACTCTGGGAGAAGAAGAAGAGTGGCAGAGGAAGGGCATCAAGCACTTCATTAGCGATTAAGGCGCCAATTTTACAGCGGAGTTCATCTGGACTTCCTAAAATAGTGGCCTTGCCTCCCAGCTTGCCTTTGAGGAGCTTGCGGCGGGCTGGGAGTGGCTCGCTGATGTAGTATGAAAGGGCCTGAGCAAATACGGGGTCGATTTGAGCCGCTGCGTGAATGAGATCAGAGGCGAGTGATCCATCATGAGCGCCGAGTTCTAAAATGGTAAAATGGGATGGACTCTCATTGGCGATCCAAAAGCGGTGAAGTCGTAGTGCGAGGAGTTTGCCAAAAAGAGGACCGACTGAGACGCTGGTGATGAAATCCCCTTCCCTCGAAACGGTAACCGCCTCTGGGCGAGAGTAGTAGCCGAATTTAGGGTGGTAGAGGCAGCGGTCCATATAGTCAGAAAAAGGAATGGGACCGTTTTTCTTGATGTCAGAGATGATCTCTAAGCCTAAGTCAGTAGTTGCTTCCGTGGAAAAACGGGGATATAAAAATGCTCGTTGAAGGCTAGTTAAATCGGCTGGTTTTTGAGTCATTATGTCTGGACAAGAGAACAAGAAGTTAAGAAGGAGCTTTTTCAAGCGAAAGGGGTTTTGGATCTTTTGTCTGATCTGTTTGATTCTGTTGGTGGCTGTCGGAGTGATTGGGAATATCATGCTGGAACCTTACCGAGAGATTGCCAATGATTATGACTTAGAGAGGGTAGGAGAAAAGGAGGAGATGAGCTTTATTCATGACCGCTCTGGGCATGAAATTGGCACGATGTTTGTGGAGAATCGATTTTCGATCCCTCTGAATGATATTCCTCCAGTCTTCGTCAATGCGGTTTTAGCGCAAGAAGACCAGCGTTTCTACGAGCATAATGGAGTCGACTGGACTGGAGTGGCCCGTGCAGCTTATCTGAATGTGAAAAGTGGAAGTGTGACGCAAGGAGCTGGCACAATTACGATGCAGTTGGCTCGAAAATCCTTCGACCTCTTAGGTGAGGCTAAGCGGAGGGAGTGGTCGGGCTATGAGCGGAAGATTGTCGAGGCCTATGTGGCATTGGGAATCGAGGAGCATTTGTTTGAGCAAATGCGTCTGGATTTCCCTGGTGATCAGAGTGGTGGGAAAAAGGCCGTGAAGGCACGAATTTTGGAAATGTATCTTAATTTGGTACCTTTCGGGTCCGGTTATTATGGGGTGAGATCGGCGGCGTTAGGATACTTTGGAAAAGAGCCTAAGGACCTTTCAATCCCCGAATGTGCCTCGATCGTGGCTTGTTTGAAAAACCCTACTCGGATCTCTCCTTTACGCAATTTAGATGAGAATAAGACGAACCGTGATCATGTGTTACGGCGAATGGCACTGGAAGAAATGATTACTCCAGAGGAACGAGATGAGATGATCGCACAGCCAGTGGTTATTAATCCAATTCCGATCCGGCGCGGGAAATCGTATCTTTATGAGCTGGTAGCGAAGCAGGCTCGCGATCTGGTGGGTGAAGAAGCACTCTCTCGAGGAGGGTATACGATCCGGACGACGATCAATGCTCGCGTGCAGCGAACAGCCGAAGATGCCTTGGCTAGGCACCTTGATCAGGTGGAAAACACTCCGGGATATTCCCATGCCAAGCATGCCGATTACGAACGCTCACAGGGGAAGTTAAAATACCTCCAAGGAGCTGTTCTGATGATAGATCATGAGACAGGGGAGGTGATCGCACATGTGGGGGGGCGTGATTATGCGGATTCACAGTATGATTTTATCGTGAGTGGCCGGCGCCCGCTTGGAACAGGTTTTTTCCCCTTTGTTTATGCTTCAGCCTTCGAGAATGGGCGTCACCCTGCAACTTTGGTGGTGGATGAGCAGATGGATGTCCGTAAGCTCCAAGTCGGGGGAGATTTAGAAGGAGTTGTGGGGGAGTGGGGTATGGAAGTTTCTGATCCTGAGTATGAGGGAAAGATCACCTCGCGGCGGGCCCTAGGGGTATCTAAAATTGCGGCGACGGTGGAGCTGGGTCAAGAAGTGGGGCTTCGCAATGTGGTGAAAACGGGTGAAGGCTTCGGCTTTGACCTCCCGACTCAGAATATCCTTAACCGGACTTTAGTGGGCTTTGATCAGGTGAATATGAATGAGGTGGTCTCGGCTTATTCTGCCTTTCCACGAGGGGGGAGTCGCATTGCAGAGAAGCGTTATATTCGTGAAATTCGTGATATTGATGGAAAGATCGTTTACCCCCTTAGCGGGAAGCGTATCGAGCCGGTAACTCGTGAGGCCTGTTCAGAGGCTACCGCCTTTCAGGTTCACAGTATTTTGAATGAGGTGATGAGGACTGGGAACTTAAAAGATGTCTCTAGAGACCTTAGCCCAAGTCTTCTCCTCGGAGGAGGAAAGTCCGGGACGCCTTATGGATTTTCTGATGCGTGGATGGCTGGTTATAATAGTCAGATTACTTGTGCCGTGTGGGTCGGGTTCTATGATGGAGGGCGTAAGGCCATTCATGAGTCAGCCTTCGCGAAAGATGTGGCATTCCCGATCTGGCAAGAAGTCATGAATGCTTCCCAGCCCACCTTTGCTGGGCGGGAAATTTTGCCACCGGATTCAGTCGAGAAAGTGGCAGTCTGTCGTATTTCTGGAATGCGACCCACACGCTACTGCCACGAGTCAGTGGAGAATCCAGAAACCAGAGAGCTGAGTTACCGTTCTACGAGTTACCCCGAGTTTTTAAGAAAAGGGGAGGAGATGGGGATTTGTTCAATTCACGGTGGTGGGATCGATATCCAGTCCTTTGTCGAGAACAGGCCCTCACCGCGAACGATCAATGCGATCCCGATTAAGGCGAAGGCACCTCTGCTTCTAGGGTTTGACCCGTATCATAGTGAAACTCCGACTTTAGGAGTGGAAGATGATGAAGCTACGGCTTGGCAGTATGCCAATGCGATTATCGTAGAAGATCGGGTGAGTGGTGAGCGTGAAGCTTTATTAAAGTTACCGAGGCCACCACGATTTGAGCTACCAAGGCCGAGTCAAGCGGCAGAGAGGACTGCGAAATCGGAGTAATGAGTCATCCCTCGAATAAGAATCGCTGGGTTCCTTTTCAGTGCCCTCTTTGCTTCGCACTATTTCGACTTAGGAAGGATCAAGTTGGCTCAGCTGGGAACTGTCCCACTTGCCAGAGTTTGATCAAGGTTCCTAAGGAGGAGGGCCGCGAACCTGTTTTAAGAGACGAAGAAAAAAGTGATGAGAAGGATTCTAAGGATTTTTTAGAAAAAGTGTTAGAGGCCTCTCCATTAACGGAGGCCGACCGCTTGAAAAATGAGGAAATAGAACAACAACGTAGACGACATTATGCCGCACCTAGGGTCGAAGCAGAGATCGACTGGGAAGCACAGGAGGACGATGAAAAAGAAGCAGAGCCTTCTTGGTTTCTCATTGGGAGTGGAGCGATGCTTGTCGTCCTTATCCTAGCGATCGGGATATTTTACGTGAAAAATTTAGGAAAGTCCCAAGGGAAGGAGTCAGCTTCTGATCGGGTATTTATCCTTAGCAATACAGAGTCGGCAACTAAGCTCGAGGAGATTCTCGATATCGACGAGGAGGATAGCTACAAGAACGAAGAGGGAGTCGATCTAGTGGTGGAAGCAGTCGATCATTACAATACTTTTAATATTGTGGAGATCGAGTCCACGATTGAGAGATTTCTCAATTCGGCTAGCGTGAGCGAGCGCCTAAAGTATGTTAGAGAGCCAAAAAGAGTGGAGCCGTTCATGCGGAAATTTTACGGAGGAGAGGGGATCGAGGCTGAGGGCTTCAGTCAGATTGATAAGACGAATGTTGCGCACCGAGGGGACTTTGTGATTGCGAGAGTTCTGACTGGGGAGTTTATAAATCAGTCCATAATGGTCCAGCGAGTGGGTCCAGAAGATGATCTAATTTATCAGGTGGACTGGGAAAGTTGGGTAGGTTACTGCGAATTGACTCCAAGTGAGATGGAGGCTAAGAGACCTACTGAGCCATTCTTAATGAGAGTGATCCTCGCCGAAGCAAATTACTATAACTACGGCTTTTCTGATGAGAGTGAGTGGACCTCTTATCAGCTGTCTTTACTAGACCCTGAGTATGCCTTTGTGGCTTATGCGAAGAAGCGCTCAGAAGTTGAAAAAATTCTAAATTTGAGGGTGAAGGGACAGTCGAGAAATCCGTACCTAGTGAAGGTGCGGTATCCAGAGGATGCTCGATCCGCTAACCAGCTTGAACTTGTAGAAATTGTTAGTGGCGGTTGGCTAGATGAATCTATAGGGAAGGAGAGTCATGATCATGAGTGAGGGAGTTGGGACATCGAGCCCTGAAGAAAAAGCCCTGAAATTGAACTTAGATCGTTCAATTTATGGGACATTTGCCGAGATCGGAGCTGGGCAAGAGGTTGCAAACTGGTTCTTCCGAGCTTCTGCTTCAGCAGGGACCGTGGCGAAGTCTATCTCTGCCTATGACATGGTTATTAGTGATTCTCTGTATGGCCAGTCCAAGCGTTATGTATCCCAAGAACGGGTCTTGGACATGGTGAACTATGAGTATGAGTTATTGGAAGAAAAACTGGGAGTAAGCCGAGGTGAAGAGTCTCGTTTTTTCGCCTTAGCAAATACCGTAAGAGCTAGGGGATACAATGATACGGCGGAGTGCCATGGCTGGTTGGCTATTCGTTACCAAGCCCAGCCTCAAAAGCCTTCTGGAACGATTCTTCTCCATGTTCGCTTACTTGATGAAGAGAATGTCGACCAGATGGAGACCCTTGGCATCTTAGGTCTGAACTTAGTGGATGCTGCTTATCATAAGACTGGTGATCTTGGTGGCTTTGTGAGTGCGCTGACTGAGTTTATTAGTCCTGGGCGACTTGAAATTGACATGCTGAAGTTCCTCGGTGCTCCTTTTGCCATGGTGGATAATCGGATTTGTGCTTTAGAGTTAGTCCGTCAGGGGGTTACTCCGGCCACTGTCTTTATGCCCGATGGCGAGGTGGTGCAGGCGGCAGAGGCTTTTTACAAAACTCCTCTCTTGGTTCTGCGAGGGAGTTTTTTGCCAGTGACGAAGCTTCACCTCGATATGCTAAGTCAGGCTGCGAAAATTTTTCCTCCTCCGGGGGCGGTGTGTGAGGGGGCGCGCCCTTGTCGTGAGGTGTGTGAGGTTTCTCTCAGTAACTTACTTAGGGATGGGCAAGTTGATCTGCTTTCCTTTCTTGATCGGGCTAATGCTCTCCAGGCATTAGGAAAAGTGGTCATGGTTTCTAACTGCCCAGAGTTCCACCGGGTGGCTCAGAGTCTGAGTCGTTACACCAGAGAGCCGGTGGGAATGGTCCTTTCGATCGGTCTTCTGAATGAGCTCTTTAAGAAGAAGTGGTCAGAGAAGCTGCAAGGAGGGATCTTGGAGTCCTTTGGTCGCTTGTTTAAAAATCAGCTTTCTTTGCTCGTCTACCCATGGAGGAACCGGGCAGATGGGGACTTGGTCACAGCTGATAATTTTAAATCGCCCGCCGATTTTACGCATCTTTACCGGCACTTCTTAGAGAACGGGATGATTTGTGATATTGGCTGTGGAGATGAAAGGCTTCTTGAGAAAACAGGGCGGGAAATCTTATCACTGGCAGAGGAATGTGGTGATTGGGAAGACTGGGTTCCTGAAGAAGCTCGCTCCTTAGTCCAGAGCTATTGTGATCACTGTAAATCATGATTTGGCTGGCTCAAAAGAGCTTGCTGTTTTCCTCGAGGCCTTATGTGACCAGTAAGCTAGATACTGACAATTTGATAAATCTTTAAGCCTATGAACCTTCTCGATACGACTGCGATCCTTCTAACCTTGGCTGCCGTCTTTGGTTATGTGAATCATCGCGTTTTTAAATTACCGACGAGTATTGGCATCCTTCTAATCGGTTTAGGCCTGAGTGTTCTTTTACTTCTCTTTGGAGGAGAGAATTTACGGACGAGTGCTGATCACTTTGTGTCGCAGATTGATTTTAACCGGACGGTGATGAATGGCATGCTGAGTTTCCTTCTATTTGCAGGTGCTCTTCACGTAAATTTAGAGGATTTGAGAGACCAAAAATGGGTCGTGGCTATCCTGGCGAGTGTGGGCTTGATCGTTTCGACATTTTTAGTGGGATCAATTTCGTATTTCGTTTTCTCGTGGGCAGGCTTAGCGGTGCCGTATCTTTGGTGTCTGGTTTTTGGATCACTGATTTCTCCCACAGACCCGGTGGCAGTACTGGGAATTTTAAAGAAGGTGGGAGTCCCTAAGTCTCTAGAGACTAAAATTACGGGAGAGTCACTTTTTAATGATGGGGTAGGGGTCGTTGTCTACTTAGTTTTGGTGGGCTTGGCGATGGGGCAAGCAGGGGCCACAGTGTCATCAGTAAGTCAGCTCTTTTTAGTCGAAGTTGGTGGTGGACTGCTTCTTGGCGGCGTTCTCGGTTATCTCGCTTACTGGATGCTAAAGACGATCGACAGTTACCAAATCGAAGTTTTGATCACCCTTGCCCTAGTGACAGGGGGCTACCAGCTTGCAAGTTCTTGGCATCTCAGTGGGCCGTTGGCGATGGTGGTGGCAGGATTGATGATCGGTAATCAGGGCCGAGTGATGGCGATGAGTGAGACCACTCGGAGGAATCTCGATCTCTTTTGGGAACTCATTGATGAGGTTTTAAATGCGCTCTTGTTTCTCTTGATCGGCCTAGAAATTTTCATCTTGGATTGGAGTATTCCTGCGACGATAGCGGGAGTATCACTCGTAGCAGTGGTCCTAGCCTCACGGATGTGTGCAGTGAGTTTACCTGTGGTAATTCTGAGGCGCTCTAAGGAGTTTTCTCCTGGGGTGATCCGTATTTTAACATGGGGTGGTTTACGAGGGGGTATTTCAGTCGCACTTGCGCTGGCCTTACCTAAAGATGGTAGCTTAACAGAGGGCGCTCGACAGGCGATCTTGATGGCGACCTACATCATTGTTATTTTCTCGATTGCGGTTCAGGGGCTTTCTCTGAAGCCGGTGATTACCCGTCTAATGGGTCCGCAGAAGAGTTAAGATGAGTGGCTTGGACTTCAGGATCTCTTCTGTCTTTGTCGCCTTCTCCTCTGTGTCTTCTTTTCTGGTGCTTTCTTTTTAACTGGAGGATTGGTGACTGGCTTAATTAGGTCAAAGGGCTGGCCACAATACATGCAGCGGAAGGTCTGATTTACGATGGTGCGAATAATGTTAGAAATCGCGTAGTTTAAAAGCGGGAGTTTAGTCGCTTTCTCATGCTTATGGGCCTTACTGTTGAAATAAGGGGTGCCATGACAGAGGGGGCAGCTTGCCGAGCGTCTCACGAATAAACTGACGACCCAGACAAAGAGGGTGAAGAAACTCATCCCAACGATAAGGAAGGCGCTTTCTTGAGTTAGTAAGATCGCGAAGGTAATTACCGAAGCAATTAGGGCGACAACTGAGAGGAGAAAGAAGAAGCTGAACACGGCAGCTTTATAGAAAGGCCTAGGAAAGGGAACAGAGCGTGACCTTTTGTAGATAGGAAGTTTTTTATTTGTCGGAGAAGCCATGAGTTTAAAGCAGGTGATTCTGGATCGAGAAGAGCACTTGCAAGGGGTTGGGGGTTTGAAGATGAAGTGAGGCTTATTCTTTTATTTTTCTTGGAGGCTGAAGCTTGCTTCGAAGTCTGGAAAGTTATTTTCTAGACGATTTGTGAAATCGCCGGAGAGGTTCACATCGTCCATTTTTTTTGCTGCGAGGGACGCTCCATAGAGGGCGCGAGGCTGAAGAACGGGATCATCTGGAACCATCGTGATCGTAGTAAGGAATGCAGAGAGTGCCCGCTCCCACTGTCCCTGATGGAGGGCAACTTGCCCACTAATTAGGTGAAGTCCTGCCACGTGAGAACCGGGGGCGTCGAGACTGAGGCCTTTTTCGGCGGATTGAAGAGAGTTTTCTAGTTGGCCGAGTCCGAGCTGCGCCTCAGCGAGGTCTAAATAAGCATCAGCGTGCCACCTTGGTTCTTGTTTCTGAGTCAGGAGGAGTTGTCCGGTGATTACGGCTTGTTCATAACGTTTAGTGCGATTTTGTGCCTTTGCGAGGATACGCCAGACTCCGATATCGGTGCGTTTAGGGTATTCTGGATTACTAGCTCTGTCGAGGTAGTCGGCAGCAGCTTCGACCTGACCATCATGATACATCTGAATCCCCAGCCATGAGAGCATATTAGGAGGAACTGACTTGGCAGGAGCCATGTGGAATACTTCTTGTAGGGCGGTGTGGAGTGCCTCTTTGTCACGTTGATTGAAGGCGGTTAGGATGAGGAGTTCACCCACTTGTTGGGTGTAGAACTCGGGTACGAGGTCCCGAGCCTTGCGTAAATAAGGCGGAGCTTCATCGTAGTTTTCTTTTTTATAAAAGCCCCAGCCGATCCAGTAGTTTGCATTGGCAATGGTGTCACGGGGAAGGGTGGAAAAATCAGAGAGAAGCTGACGGTAGTGGGCGATCATGTCGTCATACTTTTTTTCTTCACGGAGGACGCGAGCACTCCCCTGAAGGGCAAACGATTTTTGGGCAGGGGCATTGTCCTCGGAAAGGACGGCTTTGAAATCTCGTAGGGCAGCGCTGAAATCACCAAGGGCGAAGTGGGCTTCACCTCGTTTGTTGAGGGCTTCTGCTTTCCGTGGATCTTCAGGGTACTCTGCCAAAAAAGTGCCGAAGGAGCGTGCAGCACCATCGAATTGGCCAATGTCACTCAAGCTCCAGCCATGTTTTAAGAGGAGTTCCGAGCGGTAGCTAGGATCGAGCTTATCGATGGAGATACGGTTAAAGGCCGTGGCGGCTTGTTCGGAAAGTTTGGAGTGGTAGAGGATTTCACCCTGATAGAATCTTGCTGCGTGGAGGAGTCGGTGGTTGGGGAATTTTTGGTGATAGAGTTCAAAGAAGACATCGACCCGCTCGGGGAGTCCGGGATGTTTAAGATGGTAATCACACTGGAGACATTTAAAGGCAGATTGAAAGGCGATGTCAGTGTCTGGAAGGGCACGGTCTACACGGCGATAGGAGCTTCTCGCGCGTTGGAAATTCTCAAGAGAGAAGTAAGCATTTCCTGCCCTGAGACTACGGCGGCCCTCTACCTTGGCATCAACGGGAAAGTCACCCATTTCGAAAAGCTCAATAACGGTTTTCCAGTCACTCTTGATGGAGTAAAGTCCCATTAATGAGGTTTGTGCTTTTCCCTTATTCGTGGCGAGATGTTCCTTCTGTTCTGGAGTGAGTGAGGGATGGTCGACAGCCATTTCTAGGATGGATCTGAGGTGCTTTTCTGCGATGTCGTCCTTCCCTAATTCGGCGGCAGAGAGACCTGTGTAAAAGAGGGCTTGAGAACGAAACTCACTCGGGGTGGACTCAGAGAGAAGGGGAGCGAGTGTCTGAATGGTGGTGTTAAAGTCATCAGCTTCAAAGTATTGGTAACCGAGCATGAATCTGGCCCAGTCTCGATAGGGGTGGTTTTTAGAGTCGATGATGGTGCGGAGGGCCACAGCGACTTCTTCGTTGCGGTCGAGTTTCATTAAACTCTGAACCCGTTTAGTAAGGGCGTTATGCCGGAGGTTTTCTTGAGCAAGGTTATTTGCGGCAAGGTCGAAGTAGCGCGCAGCTTCTTCCCAGTCTTCTTCTACGTAGGCGAGATAAGCGAGTTGTCGGGCCGCACTCCCTACAAAAGGACCTTTTTTATGCCGTTTTACGAGGGTGATGTAGGTGTTCTTAGCTTCCTCGATTTTGCCTAATGTTTGGCGCGCATATCCGAGATGAAAGCGGGCTGCAGGGGCGTTTTTAGAGCGGGAATAAGAGTTTAGGTATTTCTTATAAAGAGTGATGACGTAGTTCATGTATCGCCCTTTTTCATAGCGATCTTTCTGAGCTAGTCCGCTGGCGTAGTAACGCTCAGCCTCTTTAAAGGCGAGTTGCTCAGCTGTCTCTTTCGCGGGCGAAGGCGACGTGAGCAGATAGGTGAAGATAAGAATAGTGACGAGGCGCCGCAGAGAAGGGATATGGAACATGGAGAGAGGGGGCTGACTTAGAAAAATTTCCTAAGCCCGAGAAAAATGGCATGAGAATTTTAAAAGATCAACCTCCGTAATTGATGGTGTTTGTCTTGCGGCCTACCGGATTCGTCAGTATCGAGAGTTTATGGAACACCATGTTTACTTTTGGCTGAAATCGGAGCGCAATAATGAGGACGATCGTAAGTGTTTTGAGCAAGGACTTCGAGATCTTTGCCAGTCTACCTTTCTGACTTCTTCGCACTGGGGGATGCCGGCTCAGACTAAACCCCGCCCAGTCACAGATCACTCGTTTGCTTATGCACTCTCCCTAAAATTTTCTTCCATGGAAGATCATAATAGCTACCAGGAAGGTGATCCAGTTCATGATGCTTTTATCACGAAGTTTAAGGACTGGTGGGAGAAGGTTTTAGTCATGGATGTGGCCTAGGTCCTTAAAATAAATAAGGGCAGGGGAATCGGACCCCTACCCTTATCTGGATTGTCTGCTTGATCACAGAAGATACACCTTCGCGATCACTACAAGGATAGTTCTCCGACTGAGCGGCGCAAGTGGAAAGTTGCTTAAATGATGAATAATCTTAAGAATTTTCGCGTATTAGGACTAAGTATGATTGAATTAAGGGGTGTTTTTTTTGCTTTGGCGCTCTGCTTGAACTGTCCGGCTCTCGCTTCTCCTGAGGTGAATGTTGAAAAATTAGGGGAGTCGATGGGTGGGTGGAAGGACAAGGGTGGGAAGGCTGCAAAATTTGAGGTTTCTGGTTCTCGTTACCGTTGTTGGAAGCCCGAGCTTAGTTCCACTCCCGAGGGAGGTATCTTTATTTCCCTTCGTATCGACCATCTCCGTGGAGTATTCGCTTCCGATGATCATTCTAGCTTAGAGGTGACCTTTGATAAAAAAGGGGATATTGTGACAGCGCGCAGCTCGATCGCTCTACAAGGGAAAAAAGTAACGAGTGATTTGATAGAGGGTACGGGAAAATTGGGGGCTCGACTTGTGGGAATGGAGCTAGCCGCTCGGGTGGGAACGGAAATGATCTCGAATCTTTCGGCCAAGATTTTGCGGGAAAATATCAGGGAGCCGGGACGAGTTTCCTTTCCGGCAGTGATGCAGCACCAGTATAATCTTCTCTGTGCGGCGGTGATCACCCCCGATCAAGCTGATGCTTCGGTAGCACTGGAAGATGGTGGCCTTAAAGCGAAGCCGGAACAGCGTAAAGCGGTCCCCCTTAAGATCACACCCATAGATAAGTGAAAAAAGGGCTCAAATTACTGAGCTTGTGATCTGGGGTTTTCAATGCGAGCACAGGTGATGAAGCACCGTCTCGTAAGCTTTTGCTACGCTTGTTAAACTTTTCACAAATTGCGCTTGTGAAATTTTTCACAAGCTCCTAATACTCCTCCAGCGATGGCAAATTTCTTTCCCCGTTGGACAAACTTACTGCCGCTGAAAGTAGCGGTTTGTCTCGGTGCAATTGGCGCTGGTGTCTTTGCTGGTGTCACTTACTATGCGACTCCGAAAGCCCAGCGGGTGGGTTATCAACCAACGCAACCTATTCACTTCGATCACAGTATCCACGTCGGTCAAAATGGGATGGACTGCCGTTACTGCCACAGCTTTGTGGAGCACTCGGGCCATGCGAATATCCCCAGCGCGAACACCTGCTGGAATTGCCATGAGCACGTAAAGAAGGGTTCTCCTAAGTTGGCCGGCTTACGCTCTGCGATGGCAGTCGATGAGAACCATGTTCCTTTGAAAGACGAAGCTGGCAGATTGCTCGAGGGTA
>CALFVL010000012.1 GCA_937928425.1 uncultured Verrucomicrobiales bacterium | reverse complement strand
AAGGCTGCTCATTGTCGTATGAAGTTGTTGCGGGAATTGCCCGAGGTGGAATTGGCAATTCAATATTCTCACCCTCATTGGTTATGGAAGCGTTGGAGAGGGCTTTTTGGTAAAGAGAATACGGTGGCTTTGATGGACTGGAATAATCAGCCTGCTGAGACATTTTACCGGCCTAATTTACTGGATCCGCCACCTCTAGGAGCGGATGAGCCGAAGGATGCGCGCGAGGCGATGGCAAGCGGGCATTATTATATCACAGATCCCTCTACGAGTTATGCACCTGAGCTCTTAGCTCCCGAGGCTGGTGAGGTGGTGCTAGATGCATGTGCGGCACCGGGGGGGAAAGCGATTCACTTGGCGGGCTTGATGGGGAATGAGGGGCGTCTTCTGTGCATGGATTCTAATGAGAACCGGCTGCCACGCCTCATGGAAAATCTTGAGCGCTGTGGGGTGAAAATTGCCGAGGTCTCTCAGCATGATTGGACGAGTCCGGCACCGAGTGAATTCCACGATTACTTTGACGCGATTTTACTGGATGTTCCATGCTCTAATACAGGTGTGCTCCGGCGGCGGGTGGACGCGCGCTGGCGCTTGCAGAAGATTGATCTCCGCGAGCTGGTGACGATGCAGACTAAGATCCTTACTGAGGCAGCGCGCTGTGTGAAAGCGGGTGGGCGGCTCGTTTATTCGACTTGCTCGATCGATCCTGAGGAAAATATCGAGGTGGTGAGGCAGTTTGTGAAGGAGCATCCCGAGTTCAGTTTGAAAGAGTCTAGGCAAATTTTACCGTTCCAAGATCAGACCGATGGGGCCTTTGCGGCTCTTTTGCTGCGAGATTCTGTTTCTTGACCAAGGTCGTTTTTTTAGTGATATTCACCTTCCACTTTATTGTTTCTATGAGGGCTGTGTTTTTCCTTTTTCCCCTGACTTTTCTTGTTGTCTCTTGCTCTAAGCCGTTTAGCCAGGTCGGTGGAGGGCAGGGTTATCTAGCGGCATTTAGAGCACCGGTGCCGGCTGGCCGTGCTCAGCCCTTGGGGCATGAGGAGGGGTACTGGGATGGTGATGCGGTGGGGGGAGAGGCCTCGATCAGAATAGTTAGAAATGAGCAGAAGGCTTATTTTTATAAGGGAAGTCAATTGGTCGGGGTGTCACCGATTTCAACTGGGAAGTCGACCCATACGACACCGCCTGGGAGCTTTAAGATCAGCCAGAAGAGTGCGAACCATAAGTCCTCTCTTTACGGGGTAATTCGCGATAAGGCGACGGGGCAGATCGTGAACGCAGATGCAGACACTCGGAAGCACCGTGCGAAGGCGGGGCAGGTGTTTGAGAATGCTCCGATGCCTTATTTTATGCGCTTTAATGGTGCAATCGGGATGCATGTGGGACACTTGCCGGGTTATGCGGCATCTCATGGCTGTGTGAGAATGCCGAGGCAGATGGCGGTGAAATTCTTTGAAAATGTGAGGGTGGGAACTCCCGTGATTGTCCAGTAACGGTGCGCATTGATATTCTTACTCTTTTTCCGGAAATCGTGCTCGCACCGCTAGGTGAGAGTATGATGAAGCGGGCGCAGGAAGCAGGCTTAGTGGAAATCAAAGCTCACAATCTGCGTGATTGGGCGAGTGGTAAACACCGGAAGACTGATGACTATCTCTGCGGAGGAGGGCAGGGGATGTTGCTAAAGCCAGAGCCAATTTTTGCCGCGATCGAGGAACTCCGTGGGGCCAGCACTAAGGTGGTTTTACTCACTCCGCAGGGGAGGGTTTTTAAGCAGAAGTTAGCTTGTGAGCTATCGCAAGAAGAGCATCTGATTTTTCTGTGTGGTCATTATGAGGGGGTCGATCAACGGGTGGTCGATGAGTTGGTGGATCTTGAGCTCTCGATTGGCGACTATGTGTTGACGAATGGTGCGCTAGCGGCGGCGGTGGTGACAGATGCGATCGTGCGCTTACTTCCCGGTGCGCTGGGAGATGCTCGTTCGGCAGTGGATGAGTCTTTCTCCGACCCTCAGCGATTAGAGGCACCGGCTTACACGAAGCCGGTGGAATTCAGGGGAATGAGGGTTCCTGAGGTCTTTCTCTCAGGGCATCATGCTAAGATTGAAGTCTGGAAGAGGGAGCAGGCCCTGAGGAGGACGCGGGAGAATCGGCCTGATTTATTGGAAGGATCTTAAGGGGAGGCTTGCTCCAGCGGGTGGGCTTGGTAATGGTCTTTCTCGTGAGGTTGTTTGATACACTGACGCGTGAGTCGGCTTTGCTAGAGCCAGTCGATGGAAAGACGTTCCGTTTTTACTGCTGCGGCCCTACGGTGTATGGCCCAGCTCATATTGGGAATTTCCGGACCTTTGTGATGCAGGATGTATTACGGCGGGCGTTAGAGCTGGGGGGAATGAAGACTAAGCACGTCCGAAATATCACGGATGTGGATGATAAGACGATCCGGGACTCGGTGGCGGCTGGCCGCAGTCTGGAGGAATTTACGGCGCAGTGGCGAGATAAGTTCCATGATGATTGTGAGGGGTTAAATTGTCTAAAGCCTCACCTTGAGCCGAGTGCAGTCGCGCATGTGGCGGAGCAGATTGCCATGATTGAAGATCTAGTGGAGAAAGGCCACGCCTATGCCTCAGATGATGGTTCGGTTTATTTTAAGATTTCTTCTTTTTCAGATTACGGGCGTCTTTCTCGCTTAGAAACTCGGGAGTTAAACTTAGGACACACTCAGAATGAGCGGGCGAATTCTGATGAGTATGATAAGGATCATGCGGCGGATTTTGTGCTATGGAAGAGCCGCCGCGAGGAGGATGGGGAGAACTTCTGGGAGAGCCCATGGGGGCAGGGACGCCCGGGCTGGCATTTGGAATGTTCCGCGATGATTTTGAAGTACTTAGGGAAGACCTTTGACCTCCATGGTGGGGGGGAAGATCTGGTCTTCCCTCATCATGAGAATGAGTTGGCCCAGTCGCGCTGTTCTTGTGGTGGGGAGTTTGCCCGCCATTGGTTCCATGCGGCGCATCTTTTAGTGGATGGGAAAAAGATGTCTAAGTCGAGTGGGACTTTATACACCCTCTCCGATTTAGCAGAGGAGGGATGGAGTGCGATGGAGGTGCGTTATGTTTTGATCGGCTCGAATTACCGGAAACAGCTCAATTTCACGAAGGATTCTCTGCACGCAGCGCGGGAGGCTTTGTCTAAATTAGCGAGGGCGGCGAGTGGACAGAAAGTGGTAGGTTACCGAGAGCTTTGTAAAGGGGGTGATTTAGGAGTCTTCGCTGGAGCGATGGAAAAGCTGAATGAGGATTTAAATACCGCAGGAGCTCTGGGTGAGCTTTTTGGAAATTTAAAGAGGGCATCTAGTGAGGCAGATTGGCGTGGTTTTTTCACCACTCTGGCATCTTTAGGGCTCATTTTACCTGAGCCTGAGAAGGTGGAAGTTCCTACTGAAGTGGAGGAGCTGGCAAGATTACGCTGGGAAGCTCGGGAGGCGAAGGACTGGGCTGCCTCTGACCGCTATCGGGATGAGTTAGCGCAGAAAGGGTGGGAGGTGAAGGATGGCCGCGAGGGCTATGAGGTATTACCGCGATGAGGGTCTGCGTAGCATCTCCTTATTCACTGAATGAGGTGAAGGGAAATACGGTGACGACGCGGCGTATCGTGGATCTGCTCGCTGCGGAGGGAGTGGCAGCGCGTGGCAGTCATCTTTTTGATGGAGGGGATGCGGATGTTTTGATCGCGCTCCACGCGGTGAAAGGGGCAGCGGCGGTCTTTGCATTTCTTGAACAGTTCCCGAGGGGGAAAGTGGTTATTCTGATTACGGGAACTGATCTTTATGAGAGTCTACCAGCGGGCTCTGAGCGAGGAGAACGGGCCTTAGAGTTGGCTCATCGGATCGTGGTGGTCCAAGAGGCTGCAATTTTACGCTTGCCTGCTCGCTTTCGTGAAAAGGTGCGAGTCATCCCAGCAAGTCTTGATCCGGTGGAGCTGAGGCATGTGCCGGAGTCTCCTCCGTTTGTGATCTCGGTGCTGGGGCATCCGCGCCCGGTGAAGCGCCCTTTTTTAACGATTGAGGCGGTGGCGAGACATCCTGAGTGGTCCGAGGTAGAAGTCTGGCAGATCGGGGAGGCTCTCGATGAGGAGTCGCGAAGGAGCGCCGAGGAGTGGGTGAGACGTGATGGGCGTTATCGCTATTTAGGGGGGCAGCCTAGGGAGGAAGCTCTGCGGCTTTGTGCGAAGAGTTCCCTTACGATCAATAGTTCCATTCTAGAGGGGGGAGCGAATGCTGTGGTGGAGGCGATGACGATGGGAGTTCCGGTCTTGGCGAGTCGGATCGAGGGGAATGTGGGTATTTTAGGAGCAGACTATCCGGGGTATTTTGAGGAGGGGAAGTTAGATCAGGCGATCGGGGAAGTGATCGAGAAAGAATTTGCACTTCAAGATTGGGTGGATTTGGCGAGTGCCCGCTTGGAACTTTTTTCTCAAGAAAAGGAGGCGAGATCGTGGCTTGAGTTGTTAGATGAGCTGATTTAACACTACTCCGCCCTATGAGTGACCTTGCACGGAAAATAGCTGAAGTCGGATCTTTCTTTAAGATTGATGGCGATTTTGTGAGTGGTGAGGAGCTGGAGAGTGGGCATATCAATACCACCTATCTTGCGAGTTACCGGACTGAGTGTGGAGAGGTTTCTCGCTATATTTTACAGCGGATTAATGAGCATGTTTTTAAAGAGCCGCTAATGGTGATGAAGAACATCGAGCGAGTGACGCAGCATATCCAGCAGAGGGTAGCATTAGGCAAAGAGGATTTTTCGGGGCAGACACTTCATCTTTATCCAGGGCGTGATGGGGAAAATTGTGTGGCGGGAGCTTCTGGGGGGATTTGGCGGTGTTACAATTTTATTGAGGGCTGCCGGACCTATGATGTGGTGGAAGATCCGCGTCAGGCTTATGAGGCGGCGAGAGCATTTGGAGAGTTTCAAGATCTCGTGAGTGATTTTCCCTGTGACCAGCTCGCAGTGACGATTCCGGGCTTCCACGATACCCGAGCCCGTTATGCGCGGCTTTTAGAGGTGCTTAGAAAAGACCCTCAAGGACGGGTAGAAGTTATTCAGGAAGAGCTCGGGTTTATTCAGTCCCGAGCGGAGATTACGGGAGTCCTTTTAGATCATTTGAAGGCCGGGCGCCTTGCGGAGCGAGTGACTCATAATGACACGAAGTTAAATAATGTCATGATCTGCGAGGTTACTGGTAAGGCGGTCTGTGTGATTGATCTAGATACGGTGATGCCGGGCCTAGCCCTATATGACTTCGGAGACCTCGTGCGCACGGCGACAAGTCCAGCAGAGGAAGATGAGCGAGATCTCTCGAAGGTGGAAATGCGGATGCCTATGTTCGAGGCCCTTGTGGGGGGGTATTTAGATGCCACTCATAACTTTATTACTCCGCTTGAGCTAGAGCTTCTTCCATTCTCGGCAAAGGTGATCGCGTTAGAGACTGGAATCCGCTTTTTGACTGATTTCTTGGAGGGCGATATTTACTTTAAGACACAGCGTGAGGGGCAGAACCTAGATCGCTGCCGCACTCAGCTCGCCCTAGTGAAATCGATAGAGGAGCAGGAAGAGGAGATGAATGACTTTGTGAAGAAGTGGGGGCAGAGTTAAATGGGGCTTTCGTTTTCGCTCCACTCCGATTAGTTCTCGCTCATGTTGAGTGTGAGTGATTTGAGCCTTGAGCAGATTGAAAAAATTAAATCATGGGTGGCTGAGGGTGCCCAAATGGCAGATGTGCAGAGGGGTCTGACTGATGAGTTCGGCCTGAAGGTGACTTATATGGACACTCGTTTCCTTTCGCTCGATCTGGATCTGGAGTTCCAGATAGAAGAGGCGCCTGCTGAGCCGAAGGTGGAGGGAGAATTGGCAGAGGTTCCAGAGAGCGAAGCGACTGTGCCTAGTCCAGTCGATTCTCCTCTCATAGATGCTCCGAATACGGCGAGCGTGGTGGCCACTCTAGATCAAGTGGCGCGGCCTGGTGCCATGGTCAGCGGGACTGTCACTTTTAGTGATGGAATGAAGGGACGCTGGATGATTGATGAATTAGGGCGTCCATCGGTAGATCCTGACCAAGCAGGGTATCAGCCTAGTGAGGCAGATCTAGTGGCTTTCCAAGGGGAGCTCCGCACACTGCTAGATGGGCAGATGTAGCCTGATTTTCACCTCACATCGTCATCCCGCCGTCTACTGCGAGGACTTGCCCGGTGATGTAACGAGCTTCTGGACCAGCAAGGAAAAGGGTGGCATTGGCAATGTCTTCCACTTGTCCGAAGTCTGAAAGGGGGACTTTAGAGATAATGCCTTCTTTCAGTTCGTCAGAGAGTTCTTCAGTCATGTCGGTGGTGATGAAGCCAGGGGCGATGGCATTACAGGTGACCTTACGACCTGCGAGCTCGCGGGCGATTGATTTAGTGAGACCAATGAGACCCGCTTTAGAGGCTGCGTAGTTGGCTTGGCCAGCATTTCCAATGAGCCCGATGACTGAGGAGATATTAATGATGCGCGGATCAGTTCCTTTCATGAGGGGGCGTTGGAAGGCTTTGACTAGATTGAAGGCTCCCTTGAGATTCGTGTCTAAGACAGCGTCCCAGTCATCAGACTTCATCCGCATGATGAGGCCATCACGGGTAACGCCCGCATTATTGATAAGGATGTCGATGCCACCTAAGTCAGAGATGATGGTTTTAGCGACTTCTTGGACGGAGTCATAGTCTGCCACATCTAGGGCATAGAAGCGGGCTGAGTCAGGACAGGCGGCGTTAATTTCCTTAGCGGCCGCTCCGCAGGAGGTGGGATTCCGCGAGATGATGGCAAGTTTCGCTCCCTCGCGAGCGAAGGCGTGTGCAATGGCAAGGCCGATCCCACGGCCTGCACCGGTAACGACGATACGTTTTCCTGAAAATCTGGACATGGAGGGAGGGTGGCTAAGAATCTGAAAATTTGAAATCACGAATTGGGAATTTTGAATCGTGAGAATTTTGAATCGCGATCTTCATTTTTCTTGGGTAGATCTCTGTCCGTGAATGCCTGCCCCTACTGCGATTACTCGCTCAATGAAAATGCCTCTGAATGCCCACAATGTGGGATGGATGGAGCTAAGCTCAGCCGCCTGATGGGGCCTGTGCCGGTAATTTTTGGTGGAATTTCTCAAAATGGTAAGGCGCTTAATCCGCGCGAGGTGAAGGGGCTGGTTAAGATGGTCGAGCGCTACCAACGCCGTTTTGTGCAGAGTCGACTCCACCTTTTACTGAGGAGATTTCCTCAGGAGATGGATTTTAAAGTGGTCCTTTTTTGGCTTTTTAATCAGGCCGGACTTTCTGCTCAAGAGAGCAAAGGTGGGCAAAATCGAGATGTGGTCATCGTCATTGACCCGAGCCGAGGGAAAGCGGGCGTGATTATAGGCTATGGTTTAGAGCCTCTACTCTCGCAGGAAGATCTGGACGCGATCGTGCAGAGCGGGAAAAGCTCCCTAGACCTTTACGACTATCGTGCGGCCTTCGAGGCGATGGTAGGAGAGCTGACGATTCGTCTCCGCGAGGTGTGTCAGCTTCTGCCAGAGGCGGTGGGCCTGCCTGCTCCGTTAGCAGTGGAGGAAGAGATCGAGTATTAGAGGGCTGCGAGGAGGAGGTCGATCTGTTCTTCTGAATGGGCTGCGCTGAGTGTGATGCGGAGACGCGCGGTGCCACGTGGGACGCTAGGATAGCGGATCGCCGGGACGTAGAATCCGGCTTCGCGTAATTTCTCTGAGGCAGAAAGGGCCTGCTCGTTATGACCGATGATTTTCGGGATAATTGGGCTAAGGGAGTTGAAGCGGGCGCAGTGGCAGTGGAGTTTATTTCTCAATTCGACACCTTCAGTTGAGTGCAGGATTTTTAAGGCGGCGAGGCTGGCTGCGGCTTGCGCTGGGGGAGGGGCGGTAGAGTAGATGAAGCTTCGTGCTTTATTGATGAGAAGGTCGATCCATGAGCGTGAGGCTGCGAGGTAGCCACCAGCGGAGCCCAGAGCCTTCCCCAGGGTTCCCATTTGGAAGTCGATTTGTCCTTGGAGTTGGAGTTCTTCAGCGAGGCCCTGCCCAGTAGGACCGAGGACTCCGGTAGCGTGGGCCTCATCTAGGAGTAGGAGTGCTCCGTATTTTTCTTTAAGCTCGATGATTTCGGCGAGCGGGCAGCGGTCTCCATCCATGGAGAAGATGGACTCGGTGATGATTAAAGTACGGCCTTTGCTAGAGATAAGGAGTTTTTCGAGCTTATTCAGGTCATTGTGAGGGAAGATGCGGAGAGTGGCGCCGGAGAGGCGGGCTGCATCAATGAGACAAGCGTGGGCGAGTTTATCGAGGAGGATGGTGTCTTCTTTTCCCACGAGGGCGGGGATAGCGCCTAGCGCGGTTGCGTAACCATTGGCGAAGCTGAGGGCGGCCTCAGTGTTCTTACTCTCGGCGAGGAGTTCTTCTAATTCGTGGAAGAGCTCGAGCGAGCCACAAATCAGACGAGAGGCGGTGGAGCCAGTGCCAAATTCGCTGAGAGCTTGCCGAGATGCATCGATCAACGCGGGGTGCTTTGAGAGGCCAAGGTAGTCATTAGAAGAGAAATTTAAAAGCTCGGTTCCGCCGATATAAAGTTGGGAAGAAGGTCTAGGTCGTGTGCTGCGTAGCTGGCGAAGTAGTCCTTTTTCGCTAAGGGCTGAGAGTTCTTCATTAGGGGTGGTCATGGGTGCTGCCTTTTGGATATGCGATTTATGGGATGTGCGATTTATGAACACGCTAGAGAAAAGATAAAAGAAGTCGCTCAGGATTTTTAGTGAACAAAATTCTACTATGAATCGTTTTAAAAGTAATGAGTATGAACAAATTGACAACAAAGTTGCAGGAGGCTCTCCAGAGTGCGCAACAACTCGCGCTACGATCTGCCCATCCGGAGCTAGGTGGCATTCATCTCTTAATTGCGCTTATACAGCAGGAAGGAGGGATTATGACTCCTCTTGTGGAGAAAGCCGGGGGGAATGTGACTACGCTTAAAGCATCTCTAGCATCAGCTTTGGAGGCTGAAACACGGGTTCAAGGGGCCGGAGCACAGCCGCAAATGAGTTACGGTCTCCGTACTGCACTGGACCGAGCAGATCAGGTGCGTGAGGCGATGGGGGATGATTTCTTAAGTGTGGAGCACGCCGTGCTGGGGATTTTGAATGATGCTTCCCCAAGTGCAAAGTTGCTTCAAGATGCTGGTTTGACAGAGGTGAAACTGAGGAAGGCGCTTAAGGAGATCAGGGGGTCTCAAAGGGTGAGTGATGAAGATCCCGAGGGGAAATACCAGACTTTGGAGAAATACGGTCAGGATCTGACCGCGAAGGCACGTGAGGGTAAGATCGATCCGGTGATCGGGCGGGATGAGGAAATTCGCCGTGTGTTACAAGTCCTCTCACGGCGCACTAAGAATAACCCCGTACTGATCGGAGAGCCCGGAGTGGGAAAGACTGCGATCGTGGAGGGACTGGCCCGCCGAATCGTGAGTGGGGACGTGCCGGACTCGATGAAAAATAAGCGCCTGATCTCGCTAGACCTTGGGGGAATGTTGGCGGGGGCGAAATTTCGCGGCGAGTTCGAGGAGCGCCTCAAGGCTTTCCTTAAAGAGGTGACGGACGCTGAGGGGGAGATCATTCTCTTTATTGATGAGTTGCACAGCATCGTAGGGGCTGGTGCGAGTGAAGGCGCAGTGGATGCCTCGAACTTACTGAAGCCCCAATTGGCACGAGGAGAGCTCCACGCTATTGGAGCGACTACTCTGGATGAGTACCGGCAATACATCGAGAAAGATGCAGCTCTGGAGCGGCGCTTCCAGCCCGTAAAAGTCGGCGAGCCGAGTGTGGAGGATACGATCGCGATTCTGCGTGGCCTAAAAGATCGCTATGAGGTGCATCATGGAGTGCGAATTCAAGATCGAGCCATCATTGCGGCGGCGACGCTGAGCGAGCGCTATATTTCTGACCGTTTCCTGCCTGATAAAGCGGTAGACTTGGTCGATGAGGCCGCTTCCCGTCTGAAGATCGAGCTGGACTCGATGCCTGCCGAAATTGATCAACTGGAGCGTCAGGTGAGTCAGTTAGAGATGGAGAGACAGGCTTTAAAAAAAGAGAGGGACGAGGCTTCTCTGAGGCGCTTAGAGGCGGTCATGGAGGAGATGGAGAGTTTAAAAAAGAACTCCTCGGAGATGATGACACAGTGGCGGGAAGAAAAAGAAAGCTTAGATAAAGTCCGAGCTTTGCAGGAAGAGCTCGATGAGCTGCGGACGGAGGCTGAGCAGGCACAGCGGCTGGGGAATCTTGGTCGAGCGTCTGAGATTACCTATGGGCGGCTTCCAGAAGCGGAAGAGGCCTTAAAAGCACTCGAGAAAAGTCAGGACCATTCGCGGATTCTGCGAGAAGAGGTGAGTGAGGAGGATGTGGCGCGAGTCGTGGCCACTTGGACGGGGATTCCAGTCAGCCGACTTCAGGAAGGGGAGCGGGCTAAATTGGTGAAGATGGAAGAGCGTCTGAGAGCTCGCGTGCTAGGTCAGAGGGATGCTGTGGAGGCCGTGTCTAACGCGGTGCGCCGAGCACGAGCGGGACTGCAGGATGAAAATCGCCCTATTGGTTCTTTTCTTTTTCTTGGTCCGACTGGAGTGGGAAAAACTGAATTATCGAAGGCGCTGGCGGAGTTCCTCTTTGATGAGGAGGGGGCTATGCTGCGAATTGATATGTCAGAGTATATGGAGAAGCATGCCGTCTCACGTCTTATCGGGGCCCCTCCTGGCTATGTGGGTTATGAGCAGGGCGGACAACTTAGCGAACATGTCCGGCGTAAGCCGTACTCGGTCGTGCTCTTCGATGAGGTGGAAAAGGCACACCCTGATGTCTTTAATGTGCTCTTGCAGGTTCTCGATGATGGCAGGATCACTGATGGACAAGGAAGGACCGTTGATTTCCGAAATACCGTGCTGGTTATGACCTCGAATATCGGAAGCCAGATTATCATTGATGAGGCGAGTGCGGAGCAGCGCGAGGCCCAGGTGAGAGAGGCCTTGCGAGGGCATTTCCGGCCTGAATTTCTAAACCGGATTGATGAGACGGTGATTTTCAATCGTCTCGGGAGGGATGAGCTGCGTGGCATTGTGGCCTTACAGTTAGCTCGCGTGAAAGAGCGCCTCGCTAAGCAGGGGGTGCTTCTTGAGCTCAGTGAGCCGGTCGTCGAGTTCATCGGTAAGCAAGGTTATGATCCGGTCTACGGAGCGCGTCCGCTGAAACGGGCGATCCAGAAGCACTTGTTAGACCCTCTGAGTTTAAAGCTTCTTGAAGGGGTTTTTGGAAAGGGGGATCTGGTTCGCCCTGTTTTGATAGATGGTTCTCTGAGTTTTAAGAAGTAGGGCAGGGACTGAGGAGGGTGAAAGGAAAGAAAAGAAAGCCCAGACCTGATGCGGTCTGGGCTTTCTTTGGTGAATGATTTCGTGGGGAGAATTAAGCCGAGATTGGCTTCATGGCCCCCATGGCCTCGCGGAGGTAGATTCCGATTTCCTCGACGTCGTGGTTGCGGATCAGGGCGTTGACTTGCACAAGGGTCTGGTTATCCACCTTGGTGCAGCTCTCAGCGAGGCCCTTACCGATGACGCGGGTGTCGACGCTAGTCATGAAGTCCTTCAAGAGTGGGACGGCGGCGTGGCTGAAGAGGTAGCAGCCGTATTCGGCGGTGTCAGAGATGACGCGGTTCATCTCGTAAAGCTTCTTACGAGCGATGGTGTTGGCGATGAGGGGGGTCTCGTGGAGAGACTCGTAGTAGGCGGACTCGGGCTCGATGCCTGCTTCTACCATGGCCTCGTAGGCTAGTTCCACTCCGGCACGGACCATGGCGATCATAAGGATGCCCTTATCAAAGAATTCTTGCTCAGAAATCTCGCCTTGGCCCTCGGTCTGTTCGAACTCGGTCTCACCAGTTTCCTTACGCCAGCCGAGGAGGTTCACATCATCATTCGCCCAATCTGCCATCATCGTGCTGGAGAATTCACCTGAGATGATGTCATCCATGTGCTTGTAGAAGAGATCACGCATGATGGCCTTGAGCTCTTCCGAGAGTTGAAAGGCCTCAAGCTTTGCGGGGTTAGAGAGGCGGTCCATCATATTGGTGATACCGCCATGCTTGAGGGCTTCCGTGATGACCTCCCATCCGTTCTGGATGAATTTTACGGCCCACTTGGGGTCTATTCCATCTGCTTTCATTTTATCGTAGCAGAGGATAGACCCTGCTTGGAGGAGTCCGCAGAGAATGGTCTGCTCACCCATGAGGTCAGATTTGACCTCCGCTACAAAGGAGGACTCGAGGATGCCGGCCTTATCTCCGCCTTGGGCTACGGCGAGGGCTTTGGCCAGCTCGATCCCTTCTCCGGTGGGGTCATTTTCAACGTGACAAGCAATCAGGGTGGGAACACCAAAGCCACGCTTGTATTCCTCTCTCACCTCAGAACCGGGCGACTTCGGCGCGACCATGATGACGGTGAGGTCTTTGCGAATTTGAGTGCCCTCTTCGACGATGTTAAAACCGTGGGCGTAGCAGAAAGTGGCCCCTTCCTTCATGTGAGGGATCACGGTTTCTACGACCTTGGTGTGCTGCTTGTCAGGTGCGAGATTCATGACGATATCTGCGCTGGGAAGCATTTCTTCATAGGTCCCGACTTTGAAGTCGTTCTCACTCGCGTTCAGGAAAGATTGGCGTTTCTCTTGGATCGCTTCCGCACGGAGCGTGTAGGCTACGTCTAGGCCAGAGTCTCGCATGTTGAGTCCTTGGTTGAGTCCTTGTGCACCACATCCTACGATGACGATCTTTAGGCCCTTGGCAGCGGTGATGCCATTGGTAAACTCGGAGGCATCCATGAAGCGGCAGGTACCGAGCTCATCGAGCTGGCGGCGGAGAGGAAGAGTGTTGAAGTAATTCGTGCTCATTGTGATCAGTTAGAAGAAAAGGTCGTTACGACGGAGTCTGATTGCCAGAAAAGGGGACTTTGTAAACTCAGAACCGCATCGAATCCTTGTAAACTAGCAAAAAGTCTCGGTCCAGACTCGACAATAGGCTTCTACGGTGATTAAGACGCGCTTCCAACACGACCTTCCTATGACAGATCTCAGCAAATACCGTAATATTGGCATCTTCGCGCACGTGGATGCAGGCAAGACGACTACCACGGAGCGTATTCTTAAGCTCACCGGAAAGATTCACAAAACTGGTGAAGTTCACGATGGTGAATCCACCACTGATTTCATGGAGCAGGAAGCGGAGCGTGGGATTACCATCCAGTCTGCGGCCACCACCTGTTTCTGGGATGACCACCGGATGAACATTATTGATACTCCGGGGCACGTCGATTTCACGATTGAGGTTTACCGTTCATTGAAGGTTTTAGATGGTGGAGTGGGAGTTTTCTGTGGCTCAGGCGGTGTGGAGCCGCAGTCGGAGACGAACTGGCGCTACGCGAATGATTCTGAGGTCGCCCGTATTATCTTCGTTAATAAGTTAGACCGAGTTGGTGCTGACTTCTTTAAGGTCATCCAGCAGACGAAGGATGTCTTAGGTGCTAAGCCACTTGTCATGACGATTCCGATTGGCTACGAGGATTCTTTCGTCGGAGTGGTAGACTGTTTAGAGATGAAGTCCTACGTTTGGGATGATTCTGGAGAGCCTGAAAATTATGAGGTGGGTGAGGTCCCCGAGGACCTGAAGGAGCTGGCCCAAAAGTATCATGATGAGATGATCGATACGGCAGTGGAGCAGGATGACGAAGTTATGGAGGCTTACCTAGAAGGAAATGTTCCTGACATCGCCACTATTAAGAAGTGCATCCGTAAGGGAACGATCGCGCTAGACTTCTTCCCAGCGTTCTGTGGTTCTGCCTTTAAGAACAAGGGTGTTCAGAATGTGCTGAATGCGGTGGTTGACTATCTTCCATCACCTTTGGAGGTGGATCCAGAGCCTGAGTTTAATGATGAGGGAGAGCTAACTGGTGAAGTCGCTACGGTGGATGCGAATGGACCACTGCGTGCCTTGGCTTTCAAGATCATGGATGATCAATTCGGTGCCTTAACCTTCACTCGAATCTACTCAGGAACTCTCAATAAGGGAGATACTATTCTAAACACTTTCACAGGAAAGACTGAGCGTGTGGGCCGTCTGGTGGAGATGCACGCAGATGATCGCACTGAGCTGGATAGTGCTCAGGCAGGTGATATCATCGCGCTCGTTGGACTGAAAAATGTGCAAACAGGACACACTCTCTGTGATAAGAATAACCCAGCGACCTTGGAGCCGATGGTCTTCCCAGATCCCGTGATTTCGCTGGCCGTTTCTGCGAAGGATAAGGCAAATGCCGAGAAGCTAAGTATCGCTCTGGGTAAGATGATTCAGGAGGATCCTTCTTTCCGAGTGGAGACTGATCTGGATTCTGGTGAGACGATTCTTAAGGGAATGGGTGAGTTACACCTCGACATTAAAGTTGATATTCTGAAGCGCACTCACAAAGTGGAAGTGGAGGTGGGTGCTCCACAGGTGGCTTACCGTGAGACCATCACTAAGGAAATTTCCGATAGCTACACTCACAAGAAGCAGTCTGGTGGTTCCGGTCAGTTTGCTAAGATTGACTACACGCTCACTCCACTGGAGCCGGGCGAAGGGTTCCAATTCGAGTCCACTGTGGTCGGTGGTAACGTTCCTAAGGAGTTTTGGTCTTCAGTTGAGAAGGGCTTTAAGACCTCACTTGAAAAAGGAGTTCTGGCTGGTTTCCCCTGTTTGGACTTTAAGGTGACATTGACTGATGGTGGATTCCACGCGGTGGACTCTTCGGCAGTGGCCTTCGAGATTGCTTCCCGCGCTGCCTACCGCCAGTCCGTGCCTAAAGCAGGTGCCGAGATTCTGGAGCCGATCATGAAGCTCGATGTCTTCACCCCTGAAGATCACGTGGGTGATGTGATTGGTGATTTGAACCGTCGTCGCGGGATGATCCAGTCTCAAGATACTGCTTCTGGTGGTATCCGGATTAAGGCGCAGGCTCCTCTCTCTGAGATGTTCGGTTACATCGGTGATCTACGCACCATGACTTCTGGACGTGGTCAGTTCTCGATGGAGTTCGAGCACTATGCATCATGCCCTAAGAACGTTTCTGAGAAGGTCATCGCTGAGGCTAAGGAGCGCGAAGAGGCGAAGAAGAAGTAAAGCGCTTCGTCCGGTTTTTCTTTCAAAGGTGCACCAGAGACGGTGCACCTTTTTTTAGGTCCTACGCCTTTTAAGTTAGCGAGCTAGCGCGATTTCCTGAAGTGCTTTGAGGTCAAGTTTCCCGCTTCCTAGGTAAGGGAGTTTGGGAACAGAGAGAAACTGGTCACTTTTAGGCTTCCAAAGGTTGGGGATGGGGGCGCTGCTGAGCTTTTGAATGACTTCTTCAAGAAGCTCATTGTTCGCGGTGTGGATGACGATGAGTCGCTCGCCTTTCTTATCATCAGGGATTCCAGTTACGGCGAAGATTTGACTCTCTTGCTGTGCGAGGGAGTTTAGGCAGTCCTCGACATTCCCGTGGGGAACCATCTCGCCGCCGATTTTACTAAATCGGCTGAGACGGCCCTCGATCCAGAGGTATCCCTCCTCATCTTGGCGGACGATGTCGCCGGTATGATACCAGCCATCTTTTAGGACCTCGGCAGTTTTTTGAGCCTGAGCGAGGTATCCTTTCATCACGTTAGGTCCTTTCACTAGGAGAAGACCGGGGGTGTTATTTGGAAGTGTTTCTCCGGTCTCAGGGTGGATGATCCGGACTTCGACATCGCGCAGAGGGCGACCAATGGAGCCTGGCCGTGTGTTCTGAGGGTCACTTACGGCGATTCCGGGGGAGCATTCGGTGCAGCCGTATGCCTCGACAGGGCGGCAGCTGAACTTTTTCTCGAAGGCCTCGGCAGTGCGGTCTGGAAGTTTCTCGGCGCCAACGATGACGAGGCGGAGTTTGGCGAGTTGTTCGCTCTTTATCCCACGAAGGTAAAATTGGAGGAAGGTGGGGGTGGCGATCATGAGGGTGATCTGATTCTTCTCTGCGAGGGGCGCGATGACCTTGGTTTCGATCGGGTTAAAGTGGAAAATTGCCCCGAATCCGATGACTGCGGGACCAGAGATTGTGGCCATGAAGCCGAATGAATGAAAGAAAGGCAAGACGCCAAGCATGCGGTCGCTGGGGGTGAATTGGTAAACTTCACTCACTTGCTGGACATTCACGATGATGTTGCGGTGGCTGAGCATCACTCCTTTAGGAGCCCCCGTGCTCCCGCTGCTAAAGATGATAGTGGCGAGATCTTCGGGCTGAGCAGAAGCTCCCCCGAGTTTCTGGAGGAGTTTCGAGGAGGAGGTGAATTTGGCAAGGGTGAGGGCGTGCGCTTTCTCGACGAGAGTGGGTTTTACGGCGAGATCCTCGAGGCGGTGAAGAGTGACGGGGAGTTCTAGCTTAAGCCGGTCTATGAGTTTACCTGAGACGATGAGATCGGTGATGCCGCATTGCTCAAGACAGGAAGAGATTGCTTCTGGAGAGAGGGTGTAGTTTAGGTTCACGGGGATCTTACCCATGAGGAGGGCTGCCCAGTTAAGGAGGGCTCCGCCCACTGAGGGAGGGACGAGGATACCGACATGATCGAGATTTTTCCAAATGGGCTGGAGGCGTCTGGCGAGGAAAATACTCTTGCTGAGGGCTTGGGCGAAGGTGACTCCGGCCCCACTGGAGTCAGCGAAAGCCAGCTGAGTGCCTTGAGTCTTGCAGATGTTGAGGATGCTTTGAGGGAGGGTGCTTTGGCTCATGTTAGGGGGAGAGTATGCCAAAGAAATGCAGTTGAGGATAATTGATTATGCCATTTCGAGTATCGATTGAGGTGATGCAAGGGGGAGCTTTTTAGCGTCGTCTGCGGCGGCCAGTGCTACCATCACTGACTCGACCTCGGGAGGGGGGACGCCCATGACTAGCTCCACTGCCCCCGCCGCCTCTTCTCCGGTTCGCGCCCCCGCCTGAGTTCCCTCCTCGGCGGCCTCCGCCTCGGTTGCTGCCGTTATCTCTAGTCGAAAGGTGAGACTTAAGGCCACGGCTATGGAGGTCAGCGAGTTCTTCGTGGTGGTAAGGGTGGTCTAGATCGACGGGGAGTTTCTTTTGGATGAGTTTTTCGATGTCGATGAAGAATTCATGCTCTTCAGGGGAGCAGTAGGAGACTGCAGAGCCGCTGGCGTCAGCACGACCGGTGCGCCCGATGCGGTGGACGTAGGCTTCGGCCTCGTTCGGGAGGTCTAGGTTAATGACGAGGGTGACGTCTTTCACATCGACTCCGCGAGCGGCGACATCAGTGGCGACGAGGATGGGGAGGCGGCCTGATTTAAATTTATCTAGGGTGCGTTCCCGCTGGGGTTGTGAGCGGTTTCCGTGGATGGCTTCGGCTTCGAAGCCGGCGCTGTTTATGGATTTACAGAGTTTATTAGCTCCGTGTTTAGTCCGAGAGAAAATAATGGTGAGGCCTTTGTTACGCTGCTCTTCGAGGTGTTGGAGGAGGAGGTCTTTTTTTGCTTCTTTGTCGATAAAGCAGACGCGCTGATCCACTTTTTCAGCGGTGGTGCGCTTAGGCTCGATAGAGACGTGGGCTGGATTATTAAGGATCTTGTTGGCTAGATCTTTAATGGAGGGGGCAAGGGTAGCAGAGAAGAAGAGGGATTGTTTTTTAGGGGGAAGGGCGGCGACGATTTTTTTCACGTCACGGAGGAAGCCCATATCGAGCATGCGGTCGACTTCATCGAGGATGAAGTATTCTACCCCGGAGAGGTCTACGTCACCCTCGTTCATGTGGTCTAGCAGGCGGCCAGGGCAGGCGACGAGGATATCAACCCCATTTTTCATGGCACGGATCTGCGGGTTTTTACCCACTCCGCCGAAGATGAGGGTTTTTGAAAAACGGATGCCTTTTCCGTAGGCGTCAAAGGATTGTGAAATTTGAGTGGCCAGTTCGCGGGTGGGAGTGAGGACGAGGACGCGGGTGGAGCGGCGTGCAGGGCGTTTTGGTTTTTCGTGAAGGGCGTTTAGGATGGGGAGTGAGAAGGCGGCGGTTTTACCGGTGCCAGTCTGGGCGATGCCGAGGAGGTCCTTACCTTCAAGAAGGATGGGGATGGACTGGGCCTGAATGGGTGAGGGGGTGGTGTAGTTTTGCTCAGCGAGTGCGCGTTTGATGGGAGCGGCAAGTGCGAGCTCCTCGAAGGTAGTCGGGATCATGTGGTGTGTATGGAAGCAGGAGGCCAGAAGGAGGCCAGTGCTTGTGGTTCGACGAGTGTTTTTATTAGTTAGCCCGGAACCAGTCTCTCATCGACTCGATTGGAAAAGGGGTGGGAGAAAGGATTTTTCCCAAGAACAGAGCTGGGATAGCGGGGAATTTAGGAATGGCAAGGGGGAAACGAGGTGGAGGAGATGGTGCTCTATTCGAGAGCCCACTTGAGGAGTTTTTCTGAGTCGTTCCAGATTTCTGCGGTGGTGGAGCCTAGGGCGACTGCGATGACGGCTTTCCCATTTAGGACTCCAGATGAGACGAGGCAGCGGCCAGCTGCTCTGGTGTAGCCGGTTTTCATGCCGGTGCAGTAGTGGAGGCGGCTGAGGACTTTATTGGTGTTGGTGAGGGTTTTGCTGCGCCCGTCAGGGTGGGTGAAGGTGTATGATTTACTGCGCATGCATTCGCGGAAGTATGGCACTTTAGTCACTTCACGTGCGAGGATGGCGATGTCTAGGGCGGTGGAAAATTGGCCATCTTCGGTGAGTCCGTGTGGGTTTTTGAAGTGTGACTGGGTCATGCCAAGGGAGTGTGCGGTTTGGTTCATGAGGCTGACGAAGGCGCCTTGGTCCCCTGAGACGTCACGGGCGAGGCTTTTGGCAACGTCGTTCCCGCTTTTAACTAAGAGGGCTTTGACGAGTTCTCTGCGGGTGTAGGTCTCTCCAGCTTTGATGTAGACCTTGGAGGGCTCGACCTGGGTGTCTGATTCTTGAACGGTGACGGGGTCTTCAAGGGGGCCAGCCCGGAGAACACAGAGGGCGGTGAGGAGTTTCTGCGTGCTGGCGACTGCTCGCTGTGAGCGAGGGTTTTTTTGGTAAAGAATACGTCCGGTGATGGTGTCGATGACGACGGCACTTTCTGCCTGTATGGCAGGAAGTGCAGTGGAAGGAAGGGGGGGGCGGACGAGTTTAGGCCGGACGACGACAGGCTGAGCGATGGGGGTGGAATTAGGAGAAGTGGCTGGAATGGATGGAGGCTGGCCTGCACTACATGCTGTGAGGAGGGCCGCGATGGTGGCGATGAGGGCTAGGCGGATTTCCATGGCGGGGAGATTGCTCTGTTAGGAAGTATCTGACAAGTGAAGAGAAGCTAAGAGAAAGAGCCTAGCTCCCTCTGGAAGGGAGTTAGGCTCATATAGGGGGATCAGCGTTGTTGCCCGCTGCGGTGTTGAGACGGGAGGAGTGGAGGTTTATTCAAAGGAGGAAGAATTTTACTTATTTTTGGGGCTGATCGCGCTTCGCTGATTTTTCCCAAGCTTTTAGTTTACTGAGGATTTTTTTTTCGGTGAGTTTGTTTTTGGGAACTTGTCCGTAGTGGACCGCGTAGTGGTAGTTTAGGAGTTGCTGTGTGAAGTGAGGGGCCTGAATTTCTGAGAGGTGTCTGCGGAGGGTGCGGCCCAGAGGCATGGGCTGTCCGTGGGCAAGGCAGGCACGGCGGAAGGCAGCAAGGTAATGGGGAGAGGGAGGGAGTAGGGCCTGAGTGGGAGAAGAGGGGGAGATGGGTGCACTGCGGCGGCGAATGAGGAGGAGGGTGATGAGGATGAGGGCAGAGGCGAGGCCGAGCCAGAGTGCGGCTTTTAGTAAAGGGGCTAGGAGTTCTGGGCTGTGGTCTTCTTCTGAGTCAGTGATGAAGTCAGCGATAGGTGGGGACTCGCCTGAGTCGGCGAGGGATGAGGCTCCTTCTTGGCGACTAGGAGGGGTGGTTTCAAAGATGACCCAACCGAGGTCTTCGAGGAAGATTTCGGTCCAAGCATGAGCTTCGCGGGCACGGAAGACAAAGAGATTAGGAGATTTAAAGTAACGCCCGCCAGACCAGCCGAAGGCGATACGGGAGGGGATGCCTAGAGCACGAGTGAGCATGGCGGTGGCAGTGGCGAAGTGGGTGCAGTAGCCCGCGCGGGTGTTAAAGAGGAAGGAGTCTAAAGGGTCGGCATCTTGAGGCATGTTTAGATTTAGAGAGTAGCGGTAACGAGAATGTAGAAGTTTACGGAGTTTTAGGAGGGAGTCTCGTGAGGGAGGGCCTAAGGTGGATGCGAGGGTCTGGATCTTTTGGCGGAGGGAGGGATCGTCGGGGAGGGTGAGGTATTCAGGAGCTGGTGAGAGAGCGGGGGTGATCCTGTCCTTTTTAATCTGATCAAATGAGAAGGGGGTGGAGGTGACTTGATAGCGGTAGTTATGGTCTTTAATCAGAGATGAGGGTAGGCGGAAGGTGGCAGGGTGGATCTCTCGAAGAGAGGGAAGGCTGATGGAGCTAAAATCGGGGATGCTTACGGCCAGAGTTTGCCCGAGAGAGTTGGCTGGATGAGAAAGCTCGTAGGTGATGGAGGGGCCTGGTTTTCGCTGGGGAATGGTGATGGTGAAATTGGTAGAAGTGAGGGTGCGGGGAATGGTGGCTTTGGGAAACCAATGACCATCTTGATAGGTGGCGAGGGTGAAGTTACGGAGGTAAAGCTCAGTGGTGAGGAGGAGGGCGCTGTCTTCTGCTGAGTCTGGGAAGAGGTAGAGTTCGGGGCGGTTAGAGGGGATGACTTGGTCATTTTTATTGAGGGAGCGTGGCCCCGGCCCTGAGAAGAGCCAGTTGGAGGTGATGCGGGAGTTTCCTGAGGAGGAGGGACTGGAGGAGGTTTTTTTTGCTGAGTCAGGCTCGGTGATACTTTGATAAACTTCGGGGTGAAGGGATTCGTCTAGGGCGAGAGCTAATTTTTCACTTCGTGAGGGGGCAAGGGAGAGGAAGACGAGAAAGAAGCACTCGATGAGGAGAATGGTGGTTCCGATGGCGAGGTAATCGAGGAGGAGTGGCGAGCGGGTGGGGGTGGCGGTTTGTGAGGCTGGGCGTTCATGCCGATCCCAGAGGCTGAAGGCGATGACGAGGACTGAGACGGCGAGACACACTCGGATGATGGGGTGCCAGTCAGCGGGCCATCCACGTAGAAGGGTGTATCCGATGATGGTGGAAGCGATGAGAAGAAGTGACCTCACTAGGTAGAGCTTAAGCAGGCGGCCGCGCTCTGTCGAGAAGGGGTGTCAGGAACTGGTGGAGCTAGGGGCTGGAGAGCAGAAAGCCCAGCTTTTACCGGGGGTCGTAAAAGCTGGGCGATCGGTTTTTTTTGGGGGTGAAAAAGAAGTCGGCTGATCTGGGGGGGAGTCAGGCGACCTCGTTTGTGGCATTTTAGACGAGGGATCTGCGGCTTTATTTTATGTTTTTTGGAAAAAATTGATTCTTCTTAGATGAGGGTGGAGATGGCGTGAAGGTAGCTAGGGTAGGAGGGGGTCCAGCCGCTGGCGCGGAGTTTGGTGTTCAGGATTTTCTTATGAGTCCAGGCGCGTTTACGAGAGGTGTTTTTTGGACCTCTGGGGGGGAGGGGTTTTCCGAAGTGTGTGGCGAGATTTTGGTAGCATTCCAGCTGGGTGGTGGGGTGGTTATCTGAGATGTTATAGATGCCGGGGAGTTTTCGGGTGGCGAGGTGGAGGCAGGCTGAGGCGGCGTCGTTGAGGTGGATTTGGTTAAGAATGCGCTGGCCTGATTCTTCGATCACCGCTGTGTGGTCGAGAAATTTGCGAAGGATGGCGCTGCGCTTAGGGCCGTAGAGTCCTGCGAGCCGAGCGACGGTGCCTCCGGCGGCGAGGACGATACGTTCAGCTTGGAGGAGGAGTTGGGAGGTTTCACGGATGGGGTGAGTGGGTGAGGTCTCGCTCACTTCAGAGCCGTCTGTCTGGTGGTAGACGGAGGTGCTGGAGGTGAGGAGGAGATGGGAGGTGGGGAAGGTGGTGATGAGATTTTGGCAGCCTTCAATAAAGACGGAACGATAGGCTGGCGGACCTCCACGGCCGGAGGAGGCGCAGTGGATGATGAGGTCTGGGGTGGGGTGATTTCTAGAGAAGTGGGCGACTTGGTCAGGGGAGGAGAGATCGCAGGGGTGGTGGTTATTTTCGCCAGATTTGGTGAGGCTGATGATGTGGTGGGCGGGGCTAGCTTGGCGGGCGATTTCGCTGCCAAGGTAGCCTGCTCCGGCGATGAGAATGTTCATGGGCGAGAGTAGTGGCGGATGATGCCCTCGGCAACTGCGTGGGCGTATTCGCTAAATATTTCTTGTGGGTTTTCTGCGAGGCGTTTGATGAAGGGGTGGCTGTTCATGATGTAGGGTTCCATGAAGATGACGGGGCATTGGTAGAGGCGATTGGCGAGGAGGTTACGGGCCCAGAGGTTAGGATGCTTATTAATGTTTTGTGAAGTACGAGATGTTTTAGAGTATTGGTAGGGTGGGAGCCTTGTGTAGTCATTAAAGGCGTCGGCGATGTTTTGAGCTAGGGGGATTTCTTCAGTGGCGGTGCCGGCGAGGAGGCGCTGGAGCATCTGGAAGCGCTCGTCTTCATGGGCGAGTTCGCCAGCGGTGTAGGTGCCGTTAATGAGGATGTGGAAGTTTTGGGAGTTTTCTGGGGTTTGAGAGGCGGTGCCATTGAAGTGGAGGCAGATGACGAGGTCTGGCTGAATTTCTTGGTTGATGAGGGCGGCGCGTGCGCGAATTTCTGAACTACGGTAGAAGAGGCGTGGGTGGGCGAAGTCTGAGGCGCGCTTTGGGGTGACGGGCTGGAGTTCTGAGCGGACGAGGGTGACTTTAGCGCCCTGTTTTCTGAGAATAGGGGCGAGGGTTTTGGCGGTTTTTAGGGTGAGGTTACCTTCGCGGATGACGTGGTCTTTCCAGCGGTATTCACGGTCTTCGATCTGGGCAAATTCCCCACCGATGTGGCCTGGATCGAGCGCGATGTGCAGGCCGCTTAGTGGGAGGGCACGGTGGGGGTCGAGTTGATGGCGTGATTTCCAGGGGAAGATGGCACCGGGTGGGGGCTGGTCAGAATCAGAGAAGTGGAGGGTGAAGGTGCCGATGCTTGCGGAGTTTTCTGACTCGTCGAGGGAGATCCATTTTTTCCAAGAATGATCTTTGGTGTAGATCGTTTGTAGTCTTTTCAGGAATGTTTTTTGGGAGATGGTTTTTTGGAAACGCTCAAGGAGAGACCAGTCGGGAGGGAGGGCGAGATCGGCGAGGCTGCTTGGAGGAGTGGGAGATGTTTTTATGCTGAGGTCTGGTGGCGGTGGGGAAGGGCGCTGGATGAGGAAGAAGATGATGGTTGCGATGGGGATAAAAAGAAGAAGCCAGCGAAATGGCGTTGTAAGTTTTTTGCTGTGCATGCTTCACTAGTCCGGCGATCAAGAAGGGTGCGCAACGTTTAATTATTTTATTAGGATATTTATGAAGATTTTATTTTTGGGAGATGTGGTGGGGGCACCTGGACGCGCTGCAGTCACGCAGAATTTGAAGGCGATCAAGGATGAGTTAGAGGTGGATTTTATCGTAGTTAATGGGGAGAACGCGGCAGGGGGGCGCGGGATCACCCCGAAAATATGTATCGAGTTGTTACGAGCAGGTGCTGCAGTGGTTACGACAGGGGACCATGTCTGGGATCAGCGTGAGATTCTGGACTATTTTCCAACGGAACCTCGCTTGCTGAGGCCAATTAATTTTGTGGATGCACCGGGTGCGGGGGCGGTGGTTTTAGAAACTGCGAAAGGGAAAGTTGCGGTGCTTAATGCGATGGGCCGTACTTTTATGAATCCCCCTTTAGAAAATCCACTGACTCTTTTAGAGGCTGAAATTGAAAAACTCAGAGAAGAGGGGCTGCGTATGATTGTGGTGGATTTTCACGCCGAGGCTACGAGCGAGAAGATTGCTTTAGGGAGGGCACTTGATGGTCAGGTGTCACTGGTGGTGGGAACTCACACTCATGTGCAAACTGCTGATGAGTCCATCTTCCCGGGTGGAACTGCTTATTTAAGCGATGCAGGGATGTGTGGGCCGGAGGTTTCGGTCTTGGGCCGTGAGGTGGATTCAGTGGTTTGGCGTTTTAGGACGGGGCTGCCGACGCGTTTCCCGGTGGCGAAGGGTCCGGTGCGTCTGTGTGGAGTACTCGTGGAGGTGGATGAGCAGAGCGGTAAGGCTGAGCGAGTAGAGCGTTTCTCACGGATCATCGCTGAAGAGGGGGGAGCCGAGTAAAGAAATTGCTCAAATTTTCATGGGTGAGGCTTGCTAAAGAATCCCTGAAAGTAGGGGACTTGGAGGAAAAAAACTTTCTTACGAAAATACTTTTGACAGCGAGGCCGACTTTGCTAGTTTGCGCCCGCTTTCGGCAGCGGTGCGAGGGAAGAGGACGGGACTTACGTTTAAGATGCGTTTCACCTCTTTTTTACTCCGTTCTGATGGCACTCACTTAAACAACTTTCTGGTTCTGCTTTTGTAGCTCAGGGGTAGAGCGCGTCCTTGGTAAGGACGAGGTCGCGGGTTCAAATCCCGCCAAAAGCTCCAGAAGGCTGTGTGAGATGATCCAAAACCAGCTAAAACCAAATCAACCAATACAATGGCTAAAGAACAGTTCGAACGGAACAAGCCTCACGTCAACGTCGGCACAATCGGTCACGTTGACCACGGTAAAACCACCCTCACCGCTGCAATCACCACGATCCTCGCTGAGGTGCAAGGTGGTGAAGCAAAGGCTTATGATGAGATCGACGCGGCTCCTGAGGAGAAAGAGCGTGGTATCACCATTTCCACAGCTCACGTGGAGTATGAGACCGAAAATCGTCACTATGCGCACGTTGACTGTCCAGGTCACGCGGATTACGTGAAGAATATGATCACCGGTGCTGCCCAGATGGATGGTGGCATCCTCGTGGTTTCTGCTGCTGATGGCCCGATGCCTCAGACTCGTGAGCACATTCTCTTGGCCCGTCAGGTCGGGGTGCCTGCGCTAGTAGTTTTCCTTAATAAGACTGACCAAGTTGATGACGAAGAGCTTCTCGAGCTCGTCGAGATGGAGGTGCGTGAGCTCCTCAGTCAGTATGAATTCCCTGGTGATGACATTCCAGTAGTCAAGGGTTCTGCTCTCAAGGCTCTCGAAGGAGATGCTGCTCATAAAGAGGCGATCCTTAAGCTCATGGAAGCTGTTGACAGCTACATTCCTGAGCCTGAGCGTCCAGTCGATCAGGACTTCCTCATGCCTATTGAGGACGTGTTCTCAATCGAAGGTCGCGGAACCGTCGCGACAGGACGTATTGAGCGTGGTATCATCCAGAAGATGGGTGAAGTTGAGATCGTGGGAATCCGCGACACTCAGAAGACTACTATCACTGACATTGAGATGTTCCGTAAGCTTCTTGACGAAGGTCGTGCAGGTGACAACGTCGGTCTTCTCGTCCGTGGACTTAAGAAGGATGATCTCGAGCGGGGTCAGTGTATCGTTAAGCCTGGTTCTGTGAATCCTCACACCAAATTCACCGCTGAGGTGTATGTTCTTTCTAAGGACGAGGGTGGACGTCACACACCTTTCTTCGCGAACTACCGCCCGCAGTTTTACTTCCGCACGACTGACGTGACTGGGTCAATCTCCCTTCCCGACGGTGTCGAGATGGTGATGCCTGGTGATAACGTCAGTCTTACTATTGAATTAATCACTCCAGTTGCTATGGAGAAGGCTATGCGCTTCGCGATTCGTGAAGGTGGCCGGACCGTAGGTGCTGGCCGTGTGGGCGACATCATCGCCTAATTCCGATTCATTGACAGGTGGCTTTCTGAAAACTAAGAAAACTACCTGTTGGCTGGTTTTATAGGGGCACTCCTAAAAAAGGAGTGCCCCTCACTCGCCTCAAAATATAATCATCTTTAAAGTTAAAGGACAGTAGCTCAATTGGTAGAGCATCGGTTTCCAAAACCGAGGGTTGTAGGTTCGAGTCCTATCTGTCCTGCCACTTTC
>CALFVL010000011.1 GCA_937928425.1 uncultured Verrucomicrobiales bacterium | reverse complement strand
GTTTGGACTTTTCTGAGAGAAGCCGGGAGCTTTTTGAGGGGGGCGAGATGGGGGAGGATGTGATGCGAGTGTTGGAGGATTACCGGGGGCGTTTCCGAAAGCTCTCTGAGCTGCTGGGGCGGGTGCAGCCGCTTTTAGAGGAGAGCACACGCTGGGCTAAGCAGTTTACTCGCTGAGTTTAGCGGGGATTTCGGAGCGGGGGTTTTTTTTGTTTTTTAAGGAGGCCGTCTGGACCGAGGAGCCAAGCGAGGAGGAAGAGGAGGCCGGCGGTGGTGGCGATCATGCCGGAGCTGCTGGTTTCTGGGAGGCCTAGAAGGTGGGGGAGGGCTTGGGAGGAGAGGTGACCGAGGATGGCGGAGAGGGCGGCGATGCTGAGGCTGGTGATGATGAGGGTGGAGAGTCTACGGGTGAGGAGGTAGGCGGTGGCGGGGGGGACGATGAGCATGGCGATGACGATGATGGAGCCGACGGCTTCAAAGGCGGCGACGGTGGTGATGGCGACCATGGTCATGAGGAGGTAGTGCATGAGCATGGGGCGGAAGCCTTGGGTCTGGGCGAGGTGGGGGTCAAAGGAGGAGAGGGTGAGTTCTTTAAAGAAGAGGGTGATGATGAGGATGTTAAAGATGAGGGTGCCGGCGAGGAGGAGGGCGGCGCGGGGGATCTGGATGAGGTGGTCTGAGGTTTCTAGGAGGGTGACGAGGTGAAGGGGGGTGTATTCTAGGGCTCCGTAGAGGACGCAGGCGGGGTCTAGGTCTACGTGGTCTGCGGATTGTTTTATGATGATGAGGCCGAGGGCGAAGAGGGTGGTGAAGACGATGCCCATGGCGGCGCCTCGCTCGACTTTACCAAAGCGGGTGATCCACTGGGTGAAGAGAGCGGTGAAGATGCCAGCTAGGGCGGCTCCTAGGAACATCCAGGAGCTGCTGCGGGTGCCGGTGAGGAGGAAGGCGATGGCGAGGCCGGGGAGGACGGCGTGGCTGATGGCGTCTCCCATCATGCTCATGCGCCGTAGGAGGAGGAAGGTGCCGGGGAGGGCACAGGCGATGGCACAGAGGGTCCCTACGAGGATGATGTGGAGGTCATTAATGGTCCAGTTCATGTGCGGGTGAGGGGTGTTTTTTTCAGAAGGGTTTGGTGAAGCCGGTGAAGATGCCGAGGTTTTCTGCGGAGGAGTTGAGCCCTGCTTGGATGCCGTAGTCGAGGATGAGGTTATCGCTGATCTGGTAGTTCATTCCTCCTGCGAGGTGGGCTTGGTAGTTTTCTTCTGTCTAGATGCCGATGTATTCGAGGTAGGTTCCGAGTTTCGAGGTGAGGGAGATGCCGAGGACGGCGGTGTGGAGGAACTCGAAGTTATGGTCGCGACCGTCGTGAAGGTAGTCGATTTCTGCCATGAGTCCGAGGCCGATTTGGTCTGTAAGTTGAGTGGACCAGGGGATGATGAGGCCGCCTTCCCATTCGCCGTCACGAGTGGGGGCGGTGATGTAGGGGAGGAGGGCGAGGGCGCTGTCTCCGCTGTCATTTCCGTAGAGGTTCCACTTGAGGCGGAGGGTGAGGTTGCCGAAGGTGTCTTGGTTTCCTTCGTCGTCAGTCCGGAGGTCGGTGATGGCTTGGAGGTCGAGCTGGGAGCTGAGTCCGGCTTTGAAGTTGAGGGAGCCGTAGGTGAAGGTTTCTTGGCCACGGTCGCGGCGGTAGTCGAAGAGGGAGGCTTCTAGGGCGAAGTGTCCGGCATCGAGCGTGATGGGGGACTCGGTGGCGTCAGGACGGTCTGGGGAGAGGTCGCGGAGGAGGGCATCAGGGGTGGGGCGGAGGAGGTGGTATTGCGATTTTAGGGCGCTGGGTTCTGCAGGGGATGCTTGTGTTAAGAGGTCGGCGTGGATGGCGGAGCAGAGGAAGGGGAGGATGAGTGTGAGGGCTTTCATTTTTATTTATGAGATGATGAGTGGCTTGATGTTTTTTGGAGAAATTAGATTTGGTGGGGGGACTGGATGTCGGGTTTAGTAAGGGCGAGTTGGGCTTCGAGCTGTTGGACGATTTCCGCGCCGAGGAGGTGTTCTACCATGTCAGCATCACGGTCGACGTGTGAGGGGGCGATATCGGCATGTTTGATGAGATAGAGTTCCCAGAGGCGGTGGTTCCGAGTGATGCGGGAGGCTTCTCCAAAGCCAGATTCTGAGAGGCGAAGTTCACCGGAGGGTTGTTGTTCAATGTGGTCCTCGGTCCGTGCTTGGCGGATGAGCTTAGAGAGTTCACCCTTAGCCCAGTAGCGGTGTCGGCGGAGCTGTTCCATGGGGATGGGGAGGTTTTTTAGGGGGCTGTGGTTTTGGTGGTTTTGGGTGTTTTCGAGGATTTCGTAGGTGGAGCGGAGGAGGTGCTGTCGGCCTATTTTTCTTTGGAGTTTTAGGTGTCGGAGGTAGCGAGGAAGGACGCCACGGGTTTTTCCAAAGATCATGCTGATGAGGAAGATGATGGCGGCGGTGATGACGATGATGGCTCCAGCAGGGAGGTCTGAGTAGAGGGCTGATAGGGAGGCGCCGATCCAGCCTGAGACGGCTCCGATGAGGGTGGCAATCCAGAGCATGTGGCCGAGCTGATTAGTCCAGAAGCGGGCGGCGGTGGGCGGGGTGATGAGGAAGGCGATGATGAGGATGAGGCCGACTGCTTGGAGGCCGATGACGGTGACGGCGGTGACGAGGGCCATGAGGATGATGTCTAGCCAGAGGGTGGGCCATCCTTGGGTGGAGGCGAAGTGGGAGTCGAAGCAAAGGAGGGTGAGTTCTTTTAGGAGAAGGAAGGTGGCTGCGGTGGTGATGAGGAGGGTGCCAGTGATGAGGTGGAAGTCACTCCAGACGATGGAGGCGGTGCTGCCGTAGATGAAGGAGTCTAGGCCGGCGCTGCTTTGCCCCGGGATGGTCTGGACCATATTGAGAATGGCGACTCCGAGACCGAAGAAGACGGAGAGGACGATGCCCATGGCGGCGTCATCTTTTAGGCGGGTGGTGCGGCGAATTGCAAGGACGAGGAGGACTCCGAGGAGGCCGGTGATGGTGGCTCCGGTGAGGAGTCCGGGGAGGTTCTTTCCGCTGAGACCCATGGCGGACATGAGGGCGAAGGCGATGCCGATCCCGGGTAGGGTGGCGTGTGAGAGAGCGTCTCCTAGCAGGGACTGTTTACGCAGGAGGAGGAAGCTTCCGATGAGGCCGGCTGTTGCTCCTAGGAGGGCGACGCTGATGACGACGAGTCTGGTATTATGCTGTTCCAGTAGGAGGGTTTCACGAAGCAGTTCCAAGTCCATGGTTTAGGAGCGGCCGATGTTTTTTAATACTTGGGCGACGTCTTCTAGGAGGTTGAGTTTACCGCCGTAGGTTTTTTGAAGATTTTCCCGGGTGAAGGTTTCTGATGTGGGACCACTGGCGACGACGCGCATGTTTAGGAGGACGAGGTGGTCAAAGTAGCGCGAGACGGTGGCGAGGTCATGGTGGACGCAGAGGACGGTTTTTCCCTGTGCATTTAGGTCTTTTAGGAGCTGGATGATGGCTTGTTCAGTGGCGGCATCCACGGCGGCGAAGGGTTCATCCATGAAGTAGATCTGGGCGTCTTGGACGAGGGCGCGGGCGAGGAAGACGCGCTGTTGCTGGCCTCCTGAGAGGTGGGAGATTTGACGCTGGGCGAGGTGGCCGATGCCGACTTGGTCGAGTGCTTCTTGTGCGCGTTTTTTTTGTGCGGAGCTGATCCGCTTGAACCAGCCGAGTTTCCGGTAGGTTCCCATGGTGACGACGTCCAGCGCGGTGACGGGAAAGTCCCAGTCGACACTTTCACGCTGTGGGACGTAGGCGATGAGGTCGCGCTGTTTAGGGTAGGGTTTCCCGTAGATGAGGGCTTCTCCTGAGGTGGTAGGAATCAGGTCTAGGCAGGCTTTAAGAAGAGTCGATTTCCCTGCTCCATTCGGCCCTACGATTCCGCTGAGAGATCCTTCTGGGATGTTGAGGTCGACGTCCCAAAGGACAGGCTTCCGATGGTAGGCTACCGTGAGGTCATGAACGGCGAGGGGGAATTCTGGAGGGTGTTCTGGGCGCATGGTTTATTTTACAGTTTTCCTTGAAAACCGGTTTCTGGGACATCACCCCCGAGGGCTTTGACAATGGTGGTGATGTTATGATCCATCATGCCGATGTAGGTGCCTCGATAGCTGCCGGAGCTTCCCATGGCGTCAGAGAATAGAGTGCCGCCGTTTTTCACTTTGTGGCCTTTTTGGGCTGCTCCTTCGATGACAGCTTCGACTGATTTTTCTGGCACGGAGGATTCTACGAAGATGGCTGGGATTTGCTTTTCTACGAGGTAGGCGACGAGGTCGTTGATGTCTTTTGTTCCGGCTTCTGATTCGGTGGAGATTCCTTGAATGCCACGGACTTCGATGCCGTAGGCTCTGCCAAGGTAGGAAAAGGCATCATGCGCGGTGACGAGGACGCGCTGGTTTTCTGGGATGCTCTGGAAGGCACGCCGAGCGTAAGCGTGGAGATCAGTTAATTTTTTTTGATACTCGCTGAGGCGGGTTGTGTGGCGTTCTTTGTGCTCAGGGGAGTAGGTGGAGAGGTGGTGGCTGATCGTTTCGGCCACTTGAGACCAGATGGTGATGTCCATCCAGAGATGGGGGTCAGGATGGCTATGGTCTCCCAGTAGTTCAACTCCTTCTAGGCCTTCTGCGACGGCGAAGATGGGCTGTCCTTGATCTCTACGATTGGCAAGGACTGAGGACATTTTTCCTTCTAAGAGGAGGCCGTTATAGAGGACGAGGCCAGCTCGCTGGATGCAGTCGACCTCTGACTTTAGGGGTTTATGGTTATGGGGGTCGACCCCCTCACCGATGAGATTAATCACTTCTTGTTCCTCTCCAGCGATTTGGCGGGTGACATCAGCAATCATGCCAATAGTGGTGACGATGGTGCCGTCATTTTGGCCTAAATTCTCTTTTTTTGTGCAAGATGCAGTGAGCAAAAGTGCGGAAATTAAGGGGAGTAAGTTCCTCATGTGCGGAGCTTATTACGCTTATTTTGATTTGTCAAAGTCATTGCTTTGAGTAATAGGTTTTAAAATTATGGAAAAAAGTCATACAAAAGTTAGGTAGTTATGATGTGCGGGATAAATTACTCATCATTTACGCCGTTTTATGTGCTGTTTGCTTGGCTTCTCCGGAGTTTGCTTTCTTTGAGAGTCAGGTGCGTCCTTTGCTGAGCGAGCATTGTTTAAAGTGTCATTCTGAGGATCAGAAAGTTAAGGGTGGCTTACTTCTGGACCGCAAAGCGGGCTGGGAACTTGGTGGGGATAGTGGTCCGGTGATTATCCCAGGGGAGCCGGAGAAAAGTCTGCTCATTCAGATGGTGAATCAAGAGCCAGATGTGGAGGCGATGCCGCCGAAGTCTAAGCTGTCTGATGAGGAGATTATGACTTTAACAACCTGGGTGAAGATGGGAGCTCCTGATCCACGTGGCGAGGCGATTGGTGAGAAGGTGAAAAGGGGAGGATTTGATCTAGAAGAGAGAAAGAAGTGGTGGTCTTTACAGGCGGTGGCCGAGGTGAAGCCGCCGGTGGTTCAAGATGAGAGCTGGGTGAGCCAAGAGTTAGACCGTTTTGTGCTGAGAGCCTTAGAAGAAAAGGGGTGGAACCCTGCGAGGGAGGCTGATCAATTGACCTTACTACGCCGGGCGAGTGTCGTTTTGACAGGACTAGCTCCCAGTGTGGATGACTTAGATGAGTTTTTAGCGGATCAGGATGCTGGAGCTT
>CALFVL010000010.1 GCA_937928425.1 uncultured Verrucomicrobiales bacterium | reverse complement strand
GAAGGCGCTGGTGGTTTTTTGGTAATCTCGGTAGGCTTCTCCTTTATGTTTTAGGGAGGAGGCTTCACTGGGTGGAATACCAGTGACTTTTAGGAGGAGGAAGGTGATGAGGAGGGGTGCGCTAAGGGAGAGCCATCCCCAAGTGGCAGCACAGGCGATGAGGGCTAGGCCCAGCCAGAAGAGGGCTTCAAAGAAGTAGTTAGGGTGGCGGGAGTATTTCCAGAGGCCTTGGCGGCAGATGAGGTGCTTCTGCTTACGGGTGTTTTTAAAGCGGGTCATTTGCTGATCGGCGAGGGTTTCCCCAGCGAGTCCGATGAGTGAGATGCTGAGTCCGATGCTTTCAATGAGACCCCAGTCAGAGGAGTCGCGAGTGATGAGGAAGTAGGGAAGTGAGAGGAGGATGACGAGGAGGGCTTGCGCTTGGAAGAAGTAGAAGAATGGTGACTTGATCTTTCCCTGCCATAGTTCGCGGAGTTTTTGATAGCGTGAGTCTTCTTGTGGGTGGTGGTGGCGAATCCGTTTATAAAGGTGGTAGGCGAGGCGCCCGCCCCAACAAAGGGCGAGGAGTCCTGCGACGCTGCGTTTCGAGGCGGTGCCGCTTTGGAAAAGGGCGAGGAGGAGGCCGGAGAGCCCGATGGAGGCGGCCCAGAGAAGGTCGACAAGGGAGTAGTTATCAACCCGGATCGCGAGGAGCCAGCCGAGGAGGAAGATGAAGTGGATGAGGAGGGTGATGCCGATGAGGAGGGCGAGCTCATTCATGCCGAGGTTTCCTTTCTTTTTTCAAGGCGTAAAGCAGCGGCACGGAGGACGGGCAGGATGATGAGGCGGGTGAGGAAGATGAGCGGGAGGGCAAGGAGGAGCCAAGCGACGATGGCGTGCCATGCGGTGAGCCAGTAGTCTTGAAAAAATTGCCAAGGGTGGGCGAAAAATTCTTTCAGTAGTGTGGGAATGGAGGAGTGGATGGGTGGGGCACCGTGGATCCACTGGCCCAGTTTGATAAAAGGAAGGATGAGGGCGAGGTGAGCTGGCCAGAGGGAGTGGCAGACGATCTGGATGACAGGCTGGTTTAGGCCGAGTGCGGCGGCGGCGATGAAGCAGATGAGCGAGGTGGTGCCCATGATGGGGAAGATCCCAAGGCCACAGCCTATGGCGATGGTCCAGGCGAGTTTTTCTGCGGAGATGCCCTGAGTGAGTTGCTTCAAGATGGGGTGAATGAACCAACGCTTCCACCAGGGGGCCGTTTGACAGGGGAGTTCGTTCACGCCATGAGTGCGGGATTATTAGGACGGGTGTAGACGGCCTGGACGACGGAGATGTTCCGCGAGCCGAAGCCTGCTTCACAATACTTAAGGTAGTAGTTCCAAGTGCGGATGAAGGGTTCATCAAAGCCGAGTTTTAGAAGTTCCGCGCGGGAGTGGTTAAATTTCTGATGCCAGTTCTGGAGGGTGCGGACGTAGAAGGCGCCCATGTCTTCGAGGTCATGTAGGAAGAGGTCACTGGTTTTCAAGAGGACCTCGTTCACGCGGCCGATGCTCATGAGGAGGGAGCCGGGGAAGATGTTTTTCTGGATCCAGTCGACTCCTTTGGTGAGGCTCTGGTAGCGGTTATCTGGAACGGTGATCATCTGAAGAGCCATGATGCCATCTGGGGTGAGGACTTCGTGGCATTTTTCAAAGAAGGCTTGATGGAATTTGTCCCCCACGGCCTCGATCATTTCGATGGAGACGATTTTATCAAACTGTCCTTTGATGTGGCGGTAGTCTTCAATGAGGACCTCGAATTTTTCTTCGAGTCCGGCTTTTTTAATCCGTTCACGAGCATATTTAGCCTGTTCTTCTGAGATGGTGACGCCGGTGATTTTACAGCCATGATGAGTGGCTGCGTGGACGCCGAAGCCTCCCCACCCACAGCCGATTTCTAGGACATGATCGCCGGGCTTGAGCTGGAGTTTTTGGCAGAGGGCCTCGTACTTGGCGCTCTGAGCTTCTTCGAAACTCTCACTCCCTTTGTCAAACTTCGCGCAGGAGTAGGTCATGGTGGGATCCAGCCAGAGTGAGTAGAACTCGTTTCCTAGATCGTAGTGTTCAGAGATGTTCCGGCGGCTGGTGCTGACGGTGTTAGTGCGTTTGAGGTGGCGGAACCAGTTGATGATTTTTAGGAGGCCGACTCCGGGGAGTTTATCTGAAGAGGTGTCTGCACCTTGGAGGGCCTGCATGTTAATGATGAACCAGTGAATCACGGCACGGATGTCTGGGGTGTCCCAGAGGCCATCGGTGTAGGCTTCTCCCATGCCGACGTTGCCGTAGTAGGCGCAGCGTTTGAAGAATTCTTGGTCGTTATGCAGGGTGACTTCAGCGGTGACTGGGCTTTCGAGGTCTCCAAAGTCCCGCACGCTGCCATCAGCATAAGTCATGCTGAGGTGCCCCCGGGGCATTTTTTTAAGAAGCCCGAGAACGAGACGTTCGGCGAGGCCGTTTTTAATAGGAGGGGGTGAGTTAGTCATCGTGACGAGTGAGTGAAGAGTGTGGGCGGAGAAGGTGACGTTGCGAATTTTTTTTCGCAGATTTCTTAAAGTAGGGGACTTTTTGGATCCAGAGTTTAAGAGCCTGCCAATGAATCATGAGAATGATTTTAAGTGAGAGGAGGGGGTATTTAAAGCTATAGGCGAGGAGTCGTCTGGCGGTGAGGGCGCGGGCTTTACCATGGATAGAGGAGATGAGAGTGGGGCCTTGTGAGTCGTGGTTGTCGATGTGGACGGTCCATTTCTCAGCAGGGAGTCCGAGCTTAAAGTGGAAGGAGTCTTCGACATCTGAGAAGGGGGAGACGTAGAATTCTTTTTTTACGTGGCGTTGCCAGCCTTGGTTTTTTTCGCCGTCTACGAGGTAGAGTTTCATTTCATGGAAGGTGTTGCGAACTTCGGCGATGGCAAAGAGGGGCTGCCCTTCTGGGGTGCTGAGGTAGTAGAAGGAGACTGGCTTAAATGCGTAACCGAGGACGCGGGGAAGGGTGATGAGGCGGATGCGGACGCTGGGGGGGTAGCTGATGTTTTGTTGGTCTAGCCAGGCGAGGAGGTTAGGGCGGATGCCGCCGGGTTTTCCGAGGTCGATGTGGTCGCGGTCGTTCAGGGTGAAGAGGTTGAAGCGGTTCAGCCCGAGGAAGGTGATTTTTGGGAGCTCATCTAGGTCAACGCTGAGCATGAAGACGCGGTAGTCGAAGCGCTTTTGTTCAGGCTTGAGGCGGCGGTGCATGACCTCGCATTCGTAGAGGAAGGCGCTCATGACCAAGGGCTTCTTCCGAGGATTTTCTGGCAGACTTGGAAGGCGGACCAGAGGCCGTCTTCGTGGAAGCCGTAGCGTTGCCAAGCGCCACAGTAGTAGCGGCCAGTGTCGGCTTGGTGGAGGGCTGGGATGCGCTCTTGGGCGGCGATGCTCTGGAGGTCAAAGAGGGGGTGCTCGTACTGGAGTTCTTTGATGAGGTGTTCTTTAGAAATGGGGGAGCTGGGGTTGATGGATACGAAGAAGTTTTTAGGAGCGGTGGCGCCTTGGAGGCTATTCATCCAGTAGATGGTGGAGTGTTTTTCTTCCTCGATGCGGTAGTTCCAAGAGGCCCAGCAGCGGCGTGTCTGAGGCATGAAGCGTTCATCACTGTGGAGAATGGCGGTGTTTTTTTGGTAGGGGAATTTGGAGAGGAGATCGCGCTCAAGGGGAGTGGGAGAGCTGAGGAGGGCGAGGGCTTGGTCGGCGTGAGCGGCGCTGATAATGAGGTCGAAGTGTTCTCGTTTCCCTGAGGCGAGGGTGAGCTGATTTTCTGGGCTGATGGAGGTGACGGGGTCTCCCTTCCTTATGTGCTGAGCGAAGGGGGCGATGATTTTTTGGACATATTCTTGTGAGCCTCCCACGACGGTGCGCCAGGGGTGCTGGGTGTCTAGACCGAGGAAGCCGTGGTTATGCCAAAAGCGCATGAGGGTGATGGCGGGGAAGTTTTTAATTTTCTCTGGTGGACTGGACCAGACGGCGGCGGCCATGGGTGAGAGATACCAGTCTAGAAAATCCTGACCGTAGCCGCGCTCTTCTACGTACTGAGCGAGGGTGAGGGAGCTGGGTTCTGTTTTTTGTAATTCAGCGACTGTTTCTTTATTAAAGCGGTTGATCTGGATGAGCATCTTCCAGAAGCGGGGCCGGAGGAGATTTTTACGCTGTCCGAAGAGGAGGTTTAGGCTACCTCCATTAAATTCAAGTCGGTCAGGGCAGTGCTGCACGCTGAAGGACATGGAGGTGGGCTTAGTGGCCACGCCGAGTTCTTTAAAGAGGCGGGTGAGAAGGGGGTAGGTGACTTCATTATAGACCATGAAGCCGGTGTCGAGCGGATCATTCCCAGCCATGACGGTGTGGGAGTGCCCGCCAATCCGCTGGTCTTTTTCAAAGAGGCTGATGTGGTGATGGGGATGTAGAAAGTGGGCACAGGCCATCCCAGAGATGCCGGAACCAATGATGGCGATTTTTTTACGAGTGAGGCTCATGAGATCCGGTTGCCTTCTTCTTTGATGCGCTGAGGGACGGGCTTGAGGTCCCAGATGATGCCAAGTTTCGCGAGGAGTTTCAGCCCGTAGTAGGTGGGGTCAAATTCACGTTTACGGAAGCCTTGGCGAGCAGAGTGGGGATAACGGTGGTGGTTATTATGCCAGCCTTCTCCGAGGGTGATGAGGGCGAGGAGGTAGGAGTTCCTACTGTCATCCGAGGTGTCGTAGCGGCGGCGGCCCCAGACATGGGCGAGGGAGTTAATGAAGAGAGTGCCGTGAAGAAGAATGGTGGTGCTGATGAAGAAGGTCCAGATGAAGAACTGGCTGGTGGTGACGCCGAGGGAGGGAGCTAGGTTTTCTAATAGGGCTCCGATGAGGAGCATGAGGAGGCCGTAGAGGAGGGGGATGGTCTGATCAAAGCGATTGAGGAAGACGAGTTCGGGAAATTTTTTAAGGTCCGGGATGCGCTCGTAGTTGGTAGGAAAATTTTTCATGGAGGTGAGCCATCCGAGGTGGGACCATGCGAAGCCGTGCTGGACGGGGGAGTGGGCATCGACTTCTTCATCCGAGTGCTGGTGGTGATGGCGGTGGGTGGCGGCCCACCAGAGAGGGCCGCGCTGCATGGAGCTATTTCCTAGAACGGCGAAGAAAAATTGGGCTGGGCGAGAGGTCTTAAAAGTGCGGTGGGAGAAGTAGCGATGGTAGAAGCCGGTGATGGCAAACATCCGGACGAGGTAGAGGAGAAAGGCGGCGAGGACGACGGTCCAGTTGATGCCCACCCAGAAGACGGCGAGGCAGCCGAGGTGTAGGAAGAGGAAGGGAAGGGTGCGTTCCCAGTTTACTTTGTCAGGAAGTTGCGAAGGGTCAGGGGAGTCTTCACGGCGGAAGTCTGAGTCCAGCCACTGTCCGATGACGCGCTTGGTCGTGGCGAGTGGTGATGTCTGTGTGTGTGAGTTCTTCGCCATACTTTATTTCATTCTTTTACGAATGCTGTGGATGAGACCTCCCACGAGGGGAATGTTTCCGTAGATGTTTTTTCCAGAGTCCCAGAAGTCTCGATGGAAGGTTACTAGGCCTTGGGAGTTAAAGCGGACTTGGCTCATCCCGATGGAGTGGATGGGTGTTCCTTTGGCAAGTTTAGGAGCGGCGAAGATCATTTCCCAACGAATATAGTGATCCGCACCGGAGCGGGCTGTATCGAGGATTTTCAGCTCGAACTGGGTCATCGTTTGAGCGGTTTGGAGGAAGTATTTTTTGATTTCTTCAGAG
>CALFVL010000009.1 GCA_937928425.1 uncultured Verrucomicrobiales bacterium | reverse complement strand
GTGGCGTTGGTCAAGGTATCGATGGGATCGCCCTCGACATACGACATGGCAAGAACATTTTCGGTGGTCAAATCGTCATAAAGATCGGGAACCAAAAAATGCTGATCATCGCCAAGCGGCGCACTTCTTCAAGAGATCCTCCCCCATTCCCACGAAGATCAATCGCTAAGCCATCAATCTCCTCTTTCTTCAAACGCTCCATCAAAATTTCCATGTCCCGTGACACCCGGATATCGCGATCATCTGGATCAAAGTAAAAGGATGGCATTTTAATCACCCCTAACTTCATCTCACCATCCTCTTTGCCGTAAGTGATAAGCTCCGCAGTCGTCAACTCATCCTTCATCGTCACCTCTTCTCGCTGGATGACAATAATTCGGGTCTCGCCGGGAGCTCCTCCAGCTGGCTCCACCTTTAACCCCACTTTCACACCGTTTTCCCCTCGGATCATCTCCACTACCCTATCTAGAGGCATGAACATAATATCCACCCAGTTTCCATCATTCTTAGAATCCACTCCCACGACACGATCCTTAAGCTGCAACTCCCCCTGACGGTCTGCTGGACCATTATTAACAATTCCTTCAATCTTCGTAGCCCCATCATCCTCCGCACGGAGGAGAGCCCCGATCCCAACGAGGCGGTTCTGGATATTCACGCGGAACTGCTGTAACTCTCGAGCACTGAAATACTCAGAGTGCGGATCATGGGCCCTTGCCACCGCACTGAAGAAATAGTTTGAGATATCTTCCGCATCGGTTCCTTCCGTGGTTTTGAAAAATCGCTCATAACGCTGTGAAATCTGCTCCTTCCCTGCTGGTTTCCCCGCCAGAGGATCTTCCTTTCCTTGCTCTGCGGCACGGCGAGCAATTTCTTGCCGGCGGAGGGTTTCCGAGAGAAGCGCTTCTTTTAACTGTAGTTTCCAGAGATTCCTCGCATCCTCCGCATCCTTCGGCCATGCCGCCTCTTCCCGATCCCGCTCGATCACCTCCTCTTTATCAAAAGTGAATTCATAATTCTCCAAGAGATCTTTCACGGTCGCGGCACGTTCTTTCACTCGTTGTTGATAGCGTTCGTAAATCTCGGTGGCTGCGACCATTGACTGCCTAGACATGAGCATATCATCGAGTCTTTCCTTAAATTTAACCGTAAATTCATCAATATCTGCCTGCTCAAAATAAAGACGTGATGGGTCGAGATCTCGCAGATAATCATTAAAAACTCTCGCACTCAAATCATCATCAAAAGCAAGACGAGCGTAATGACCATTCTGAAGAATTCGTGACATCTCAGCCCCTACAGAATTAAAATCGGCAGCCATCGTGGAGCAACTTGGCATCAGCCAAAGCGCAAAAGCTGGAGAGAGGAAACGCAGCAAAGTCTTCTTCATAAGATTAAAACGGCAAGGGAGCGGGGCTCCTTTCAGGAGCAACCTTAGCTTAGAAGCGGCAATCAGCGATGAGATTTTTTCAATCCTGACTAATTTTTCTTTTACGAACCGTCCATTCCTCGAAGCCAGTGAGGGCTTACGCTAAAAATGTAAACGACAGAAAGCCCATAAAAATAAAAATCCCCGCTAAACAACGCCACAAAATACTTACGGCGAATAAAGACACAAAAAAGCGGAGCCTCTCACTAAAGAGGATCCGCTTTATGAGAAGGTTAAAACCTAGCCTCCGTTCCACTTTTTCTCCGGAACTTCAATTAGATCATTCGCATAAATCAGAAGTCCCTTGTGTGTATCGGTCTTCAAATTATAGGTGTATACTTTACCATTACGGTAAAGCTTTACCCTATTAAGTGCTCCAAATGGGGTAGGGCTCGCTGACTGAACTGCACCATATAGCGTGGTTCCCTCAGTCCATTGCTGCTGACCTGGCCGGGTGACCTGGCCTCCAACCGTGAATTTTTTAGTATCTTTAACAAGCTCCTTGGCCCTCTTCTCCTCCTCCGCAGCCGCTCGATTTAAAACCTGAAAGACAGGATCGGTGTAGATTTGGGCGGACTGGAACTTTGCGGCGATACTTGAAGCTAGCTGGGCTGACTTTAATCCAGCCGCTCTCACCTTACCGATTTTCCACATGTCGATATAACCATCAACTGAGACAGGGTAGGCGCCATTCAGACGGCCCTGCTCTGAAATTGGAACACCTGTAATGGTAATCTCCAAAGTCTGCTTTGGTTTAATCTGGCCTTGGGCAGACAGGATGGTCAGCGCGATAAGGAATAGGTTAACTAATATTTTCATTTTTTTATTTGGGGGTTCGAGGCTTCAAAAATCTAGTTTAGAGATTCCTAAGGAACTAGTAAAGATCATCTGCCTTGCTGTCCTTAGCTTCTTTATCAGAAGAACTTGTTGCTTGAGTCGTTATCTGTTGAGCAGCAGGTGTCTGATCCATATTGCTTGGAGCATAATAGGTGTAGTAGCTAGTATAGTACTGATACTGGCTATCACTACGGACATCTACGTTGTTCAGAACCACTCCGATCACTTGTCCACCTACATTCTCAACGGCTTGCTTAACCCGCATCAGCATATTTCGGGGTAACTTGCGGTGTTGGACCACCACCATCGTAAGGTCAACTTCACTGGCCAAGACTGCGGCATCACTCACCCCAAGAATAGGTGGAGAGTCCACAAGAACTAGGTCGAAACGCTGCTTCACATCTTGAAGGAGTTCAGACATCCTCCGGGAATTCAAGATACCAGCGGCGTCGGCAGGAAGGATTCCTGAGGGTAAGAAGTAAAGATTATCAACTGGCGTCTGAAGAATGACATCCTCTAGTGCAAGATCCGTAGTTAGATAATTGGTGAGTCCGACAGAGTTATTGATATCGAAGAACGTATGGAGACGCGGGCGACGAAGGTCAGCATCAATCATCAGCGTGGTGTAACCACCCTGAGCACAGACATAAGCAAGGTTGACGAGAGTCGTAGACTTACCCTCACCAGCACCACCAGAAACCACGGTGATGGAATTATCTTCAGGGTTCTTACGATTAAACTCAATATTCGTTCGGAGGATTCGATAGGCCTCCGCATCAGGGCTCATACCACTCTGCTTATGAAGAACACCTACATCCTTAGGGATCACCGCAAGGACCGGGACCTGAAGATAGCGCTCCACATCTTCTAGGCTCTTTACAGAGGTATCCATATGCTCAAGCAGGAAGGCGATTCCGATCCCGAAGATGAGGCCTACTCCAGCACCAAGGATCAAATTTAAGGTGATATTTGGAAAGACCGCACTCTTAGCTCGCTTAGGTTTTTCATGAAGAGTGATAGGGTCACGCGGCATCTTAAGGAGCACACGAGCCTCTTGTTGCTTAATCTTCATTTCACGAAGCATTGCGCGAGACTGTTCGTAGGTTTCCTTAGCCTGTGTGTAAGTGTGCTGCTTAAGAGAGAGGTCAACAGTGTCACCTTGGCGATCATCAACCATCTCACTCATTCGCTCCACTTGGCGGTTGATAAGTTCGAGCTTAGTTTTCAGAACTGCCTTCAATGAAACAGCTTCCCGCTGTGCATACTGCATCGCACCAGCAGCACGTTCCTCTACGGCAATAATGTCGGGGTGCCTTGCAGCTAATCCTTGGGCAATGAGCGTTCTTCGATTCTCTAGGGCTTCTCTGTGCTGGGTGAAATAGAGGGTTACTTGGTTCTCGGGCAGTTCTAAACCAGCTGCGTAGGCAACGAGGTCTTGATTATCCATTTCAACAAGCTTTTTGATCTGGATTTCAATCTGATCACGCTGTGTTTCAAACTCCGCAAGTCTTTGCCGAGCGTTTTTAAACATATCTTGCTCAGTGGCACCCAGAGGATTTGATCGATTCCCATCAAAATAAGGGATACCATACTGTTGGATCAAGACGGTAAGATCTTTACGATGGTCTTGCACCTTATCACTCTGAGTAATCAACTCTTCATCAAGTGCATCGAGTGACTTCTGAGCACGATTCATCTCAGTTGCTTTCCGTCGAGACATATAAGCTTCGGAAACCGCATCAGCAATTTCCTTGGCATCGTCGGGCTTCGCGTGTCTCACCCGGATCTCAATAAAGTCGGTTCCCCTTAGAGGGCTGGCGCGCACCACACTTTTCAAAGTCGCGATGACATCATCCATCTCCATTGACCAGCGAGTAGGTAGACTAATGTCCTCCGCCGCCATTTTTAGAGTTTCCGCAGCGACAATCGTCTGGAACTCATTTTCCATATAATTTCTCGTGATCTGTGCCCCTGGAGTAATCCCTCCTGATTGCCCGAGTGGATTAATCGTGATCATCGACGGGTGGACCTGAACCACCGAAGTGCTCTCAAATTTACGAGGCATTACCGAGGTAATGACCGCGGCAGTCATAAACACTAAAAGGAAAGTAAGCAAAATGACACCGTATCGGTTTTTCACAACCTGCCAGTAGTCAATTGATGGCGCGTTTTCGCTGCCTAGCTTGCTGTTGTCTTGCATCTTTCTTAGAACAGTTGGGAGTTTTTATTTTGGGGTATAAGGAGTTGTCTGGACAAGTGTCAGCCCTCGCAATGGAAGACACCGCGAGGGCTGA
>CALFVL010000008.1 GCA_937928425.1 uncultured Verrucomicrobiales bacterium | reverse complement strand
CCTCCTTGACACGACTTGATTCATTCATGACTCTAAAGTCATGAGTTTCAACGAACTCTTTTCTGAACACGGCCTCTCGCTCGACCGCCTCCGCTCTTTTCTCGAAGTCGTTGATGCAGGAGGAATTGCCGCAGCCACCAGAAGTGATGCCAATCGCCAGAGCCTCTACTCTCGTCAAATCAAGGAACTCGAAACCTTCTTTGGGACCGCCCTAACCAAACGGAAAGGCCGCCGTCTCGAAATCACCTCCGAAGGAGAACGCCTCGCCCGTCTAGTGCGCTCTACCTTTACTGAACTGGCTGACTTCCGGGCCGATTCCAAAAACGAAACTCGCCGTGCCATCATTGCGGGGGGAGCCAGCCTCATCGAGTGGCTCGTTTCCCCCACCCTCTCTGACTGCCGCCAAGCTCTCGGCCATCCCCTCATCGAAACCCGCTCTCTCCGCAGCGCTGACATCTGCCGAGCGATCGACAATGAGCAAATCGACTTCGGCATACTCAGACGGGAAGCCATTCCAGCCAACCTCAAATCAGTGAACCTCGGAAAGCTCACCTACGCTCTCTACATCCCCAAAAAACTCGCACCACCCCGGTCCCCTAAAACCGACAAACAATGGTCTAAACTTCTCAGCACCCTCCCTCAGGCCCGCCTCATTTCAGGAAGTCGCTTTCGTCGGGCTGTCGAGGAGGCACACCAAGCCCTTCTCATCCGCCCAAATATCATCGCCGAAACCTCCTCCATCCTTCAACTCGCTGCCCTCGTCAAAACAGGACAAGCCGCTGCCATCCTCCCAAAAACCGCTCAAACCGCCTTCACTCACCAAGCAATTAAAGAAATCCCCCTGACTGGCTTTTTGGACCACCACCGCAACCTCTCGCTAGCCTACTCAAAGCCTCATCTCACTCGTCGCAATTGGACCTCCACCCATTTAAAGGCACTTAGAATCACGCTTCAGAACCAGCTTTCTCGATGAATTTCAAGCATCCCTCTTGCTCGTTGAATTGGCATATATTGAAACAGCAAATTAAGGAAATGACTGGAGAAATGGTAAAACGACTTCTCCATCGAGATAAATTCCCGAGGCCTTCGACTCGTCCCCTTCACACCCTTAGACTTAAGACGCTAGTGTAAGCCGCATGAGGTGGTTATCAACTTTGGGTAAAATCTTAGTTTTTTCGGCCAGGCCCTTGCGACTTACACTTTAATTTTATTAAAAACTCGCTAAGCCAATCAACTCTGGCAAATTTTTCTCGCCCGTTGGGCCGATGGATGAATCAAAGCCTCTGCTTTGGACTGCCGCGGTAAACCCAGCGGGTTCTTTGCCTAAAGAATACGGTGAACGCGATCGCTTTTCTTGGCGTGTTAGAACTACTCCTCACTCCATGAAATTATCCCCCATTATACTTGGGGAAGGCACTCGTAACATCTCGCACCTTAGTGAAAAAAACTCCATGAATTTTCCGTTCAGCTCGTAAAAGACTAACTCAAAATCACTTTTCGCTGCCAAAAATTCGGGGGAAATCAAATCACCCCGCAAAAACTAGAAATCTTGCTTGGTGCCGCAAGCGTCGCATCTCCTAAAAAATCGCCACAGCTTTAAGCATTCCCCAGACCTTCCCCCACGCGCCTAAATCGCATTCGCCCTTCTTCTCCGAGATGCCCTGAAAGTCATCTAATCACTCTGACCCGACCTAGCAGCATCCAGCTTCGCCTATTTCAACCTTAACCCGACCATCTCATCGAAAAAATCGAACACTTCCAAAAAGTCCAAGGACACTCAGATGAGCAATGACCCCAGCGGTCAAAATACTGAACCAAAACCTGTCGTTTTTTGAAGGAGAAGCTGCACTCGGTCCCATCAGCTGCGAGAGCTTTCGATGGCGCATCATATAGCCATCTGAGAGACTTGCCTGCTCCCCCCTAATCTCCTCCTTCTCGAAAGGCTCCCTGCTTTGCTCCGACAAATCGACCCTTTCTTAGATCACTAGTCCATCCACATTTAACGGAGTCATTTGGTGAGGCAGAAGCATCGCTTAAAATCAACCTCTTATATTTCTTAGTCAACAATCCGAATCGGGCTCTTGCCCCTGATCACAAACCCTTTCACTATAACCACGCTTCAAAAGCACCTTCAGATATCGAATGTCTAATATTTCCAACCAAATCGCACCAGGATCACGCATCAGACTTCGAGATGAGGAATGGTTGATCCAGCGGATCGATTCGACTCGTGACTCAGCTTCCCGTGTCTTCCAGGTCGTTGGGCTCTCCCCACTCGTAGAAGGACGTTCAGCGAGATTCATCGAAGAAATTGAAAAAGACCGTGGCGATGGCATCGAGATCATCGACCCCCGGCTGACCGAACCTACTAAGGAGTCCAGCCCCTTCTACCGTGACACCCGGCTCATGCTCGAGTCCCAGTTGCGTAACTCATGCCCGAATGACTCCACCATACACATTGGCCACCAAGGAGCGATGGATCTTCTCCTCTTCCAGTTAGATCCCACCCTACAAGCGCTTAGCCAACCACGGCAGCGCATCCTTATCGCGGACACCGTCGGCCTCGGTAAGACTATCGAATGCGGCATCCTCCTCAGCGAACTCATCAAGCGAGGAGCCGCTCGCCGTATCCTGGTCGTCGCGGTGAAATCAATGCTCACCCAGTTCCAGAAAGAACTCTGGTCCCGCTTCTCCCTTCCTCTCACCCGCCTTGATAGTGCCAGCCTCCAAAGCGTCCGGCGTAAAATCCCGACCAATCACAACCCCTTCCACTACTACGACCGCAGCATCATCTCCATTGACACCCTCAAGCAAGACGGTGAATACCGGAATCACCTCGAAAGCGCCCACTGGGACGTCATCGTAATCGACGAAGCACATAACGTCGCTGAGCGCAGCAGTAACTCCCAGCGCTCACGGGTTGCCAAGCTTCTCGCCGATCGCTCGGACTCCCTCATCCTCCTTAGCGCCACACCACACGATGGCAGCCGCGAAAGCTTCGCCAGCTTGATGAACATGCTGAACCCCACCGCCATCAAGGACTCCCAGAACTACGGCCCGGATGACATC
>CALFVL010000007.1 GCA_937928425.1 uncultured Verrucomicrobiales bacterium | reverse complement strand
CATATCCTTCGGCCAGACTGACGACTACGGCTACAACCTCGTCGACCAGAATGGACTCAGCATCTCACCGGACAAGCACGCCTATGATGAAAATGCCGTCCACATTCACGACCTCCAAGCCACCATCCTTCACCTTCTCGGAATCGACCACACCGCCCTCACCTACAGGTTCCAAGGCCGCCACTTCCGCCTCACCGACGTTCACGGAAAAATCGTCAAACCCATCCTCGCTTAGAAAGTGAGCTCATCACCTCGCCTTGCTGAAAAAAGCCTAAATCTAAACCAACATAAAAGGCGAAAGCCCCTCACCCATTACAGGTCAGAGGCTTTCATTGGCTCCGGCGCTTGGGTTCGAACCAAGGACCTAGTGATTAACAGTCACCCGCTCTACCACTGAGCTACGCCGGAATTCACCTTTCGGTGCGGGCGGAATCTGGCTTGATCCGGAGGAATCATCAAGAAAAAAGGAATCTCAATATCACTTTTTTTCAATCCCATCTAAAAAACGAAACACCCACTCCTCAGATCGATCGACTCCCTTTCCCCACGCCATCACTAATGACCAAGAAACCAAAAGGACAAGAAAAAGGTCAGACCCCTCATCAAAAAGGGCCCGACCTTTAAAAAAAACTGGAGGCGGAGGCGAGAATCGAACTCGCGAATACAGGTTTTGCAAACCCGCGCCTTACCACTTGGCTACTCCGCCCTCAACGCCGGATAGGTAATCTCCTCCCTCCTCCCTGTCAATACCATCATAGCCTAAAGCGTAAATTCTGAAATTCTGGACATGAACACGACCCATTCTACCCTTTTCCCGCACCGAGCTCTTTGCTAACATTCTCATCCCATGCGCTATCTACGTCACCTCATTTGCCTCGTCTTTGTGGTCCTCCTCTGCCAGCAGACTTGGGCGCAGACACCAGAGGAGCTCGCTGACTTAGACCCCGGTGAACTCTACTTCCAAGCGTGGAGCCTCGTGAAGGAAGCCGAGGAGGCTGAGCAGAAACAAGACTACGTGACCGCCTTCACTAAGTACCGTAAAGCCGTTTCCTTCTTCGATATCATCAAGGTCACCCGCCCGAACTTCCGCAAAGAGGGGCTAAAATTCCGCAGTGATGCCACCAGAAAGGCCATGGAAAACATCCATGGAAAGGCACTCAGCCAGCAAAAGACCCAACAGAAGGAAGGAGAAACTCCCCTTCTAGAAATTCCCGGAGAGTCCGGCCCTAGCAGCCTCCAAGTTCCGGGCACGATCGGCCCTAGTGGCGCGGACTCACGAAGGGTTCAGGAACTCCAGCGGATGATCACTGGTTTAAAAACTGAACTCAGCCAAAAGCCAAATCAGCGCGATGCTGACAGCGCGCGCCTCCGCCAGCTTATCCAACAACGAGAAAACGAACTCTTCCGCCTAGCCGCCTCCCCCCTCAAAGATCAAGTGCGTGATTTAAACCAGCAGATTGATCAACTCCGCCGAGAGCGCAATGCCATGGAACACGCCAAAAATAAAGCGGACGCCGAGAGAGAAAAGACACTGCGACGGCTCGAAAACACACAGAGACTCCTCGCCGCTGCGAATGCCGAGAAGGCCGAGCTCGAGGCCATCATCGCAAAACAGAGTAAAATCAATGGCCGTGTCGTAGAAGGCCAACAAGAGCAAATTGATAAATTAAGGAAAGTCATCGTAGAGCGAGATGCCATCATCGCCGAGGTCAACCGGACAGTTGATGATCTCAGCCAGCAGCTCACCCAATCCCAAAAAATGGTGAAAGAACTAGAGAGTGAACGTGAAAACCTCATCGGAGAACGCGATCAGATGAAAGCTCTTCTTAAGATGAATGAAGCCGACCGCGTGCAAGAACTCATCACGCAGAACGTCACCCTCAGCCAGGAACTTAATGAAGCTAAAGCGAACCTTGATGCCGTCCAAGCCGAGGCAAACTCGAAGAAAGAAGTCATCCTCCTCGCCAAGCAACGCCTCGTCGTCGCTAAGGCAAAAATTGAAAACCTCCAAAAAGCAAACACTCAGGCGAACTTAAGAATGAGTCGGCTCGAAAAGCGCCTCCAGCAAGCCGAGGCAGACCTTCTCTCTCAGCTAAACGGGAAAGAACTTAACCAGCGAGGACGAGAAGAAGTAGCCATGCTTCGTGAGATCATCGAGAAACAGAAAGCGAAAATGGCCGCTCAGCTTGGAGCCGCTCAGCTCCTCCTTGAGCAAGGTGAACGGAAGGCAGAGAACGATACGCACTTTAAAGACGCCATGGCCCGCATCCGTGGTGATCAGAAAATGGAACTCACAATCGAGGAGATGGAACTCCTAGAACGCACGGTCCAAAATCCTAGCTTTACCAATAGCGAGCGCCCTTCTGCCCAAGAATTTAACAAAGCCACCTCCGACCTCCGGCAGATGACTAAGGATCTGAACCAAGTGGCAAAACGCCTCTTTACCAAGGGAGACTTTCAGGCCGCTCGTGGAAATTTACAGCTCATCGTGGATGAAGATCCCGGCGCATGGGAGGCTATGGTGAATCTCGGCATCGTCAATCTGCGCTTAGATGACTCTCACTCCGCCACACGCCTTTTCCGTAAATCCATTCTCATTGCAGGCGACCGTAAGATCCCCTTTGCCCACTTTATGCTCGGAGACTCTCTCTACCGCCAAGGCCTTTATGACGATGCCGCCGAGGAGATGAAACGCTCTCTCTCGCTAGAGCCAGAAAATGCCAAAGCACACATCCTTCTCGGAAACATCGCAGGAAAAACCAATAAACTGAGCGAGGCCGAATTTCATTACAAAGAAGCGATCACTCAGAATGCCGCCCTTTATGAACCCTATTATAACCTCTCCATCATCGCCTTAACAAAGTCACAAAAGGAAGAGGCTAAGGAGCTCTACCGAGACTACCTCCGTAAGGGCGGCCCTGCTAATCCCCTCCACGAGAAAAGCCTGAATCTCTAGGCCCGTCCTCCATTTCTCGCTTTGCGAGGAGTTGCCCTATGGTCTAGCCTCCAGCTGTGGCTAGAACATATCTTGACGACAATTTCCTCCTCCTTTCTGAAACGGCCCAGAATCTTTTTCACAACTGCGCCAAGGATCTTCCTATCATCGACTACCACACCCACCTTCCTCCTGATGAGGTCGCTAATAATCAGAGCTGGGAAAACATCACCGAACTCTGGCTGGGCCACGACCATTATAAATGGCGGGCGATGCGAGCAAACGGGATTCCAGAATCACACATCACCGGCGAGGCCTCTCCACGTGAGAAGTTCCAAGCCTATGCCGAGACCATTCCGAACACTCTTCGGAATCCCCTCTACGACTGGACCCACCTAGAACTCCGCCGCTGCTTCGGCATCGATACCTTACTAAGCCCTGAAACTGCCGAAGAGGTCTGGACCCACTGTAACGAGCGGCTCCGTGAAAGTGACTTTACCGCACAGGGACTTTTAAGAAAATTTCGCGTAGATGCCGTAGGCACCACGGATGACCCCACGGATCACCTCAGCCATCACGAAGCCGCTAATGCTTCAGACTGCCCTACTAAGATCTATCCCACCTTCCGTCCCGATAAAGCCTTCTTCGTCGATCGCCCCACACTTCTAAATCCTTGGCTAGATCAGCTGGGTAAAAACATCCACACCTTTACTGATCTTCTCCAGGCCCTAAGGGTCCGCTTTGACTACTTCCATGAGAGAGGCTGCCGCATGAGTGACCATGGTATGCGCTACGCCCTCGCTCATCCCTGCCATGAAGCTGAGGCAGATCGTATTCTTAAAAATGCCCGTGAAGGTAAAGAGGCAAGTGCGGAAGAGAGTGACTCCTTTGGCGCCCTCCTCATGTATCACCTCGGTCAGTGGCTCGCGGAGAAAGACTGGACCATGCAGTTACACCTAGGGCCTAAGCGGAATCCCAACACCCGCCTCTTTCAAAAACTCGGCCCAGATTCAGGCTTCGACTCCATCGGAGACTGGCCTCAAGGAGAAGCCCTTTACAGCTTTCTAGACTCCTTGGACAAAATAAACAAACTCCCTAAAACCATCGTCTATAATCTCAACCCCCGAGATAATGCCGTGCTCGCCGCGGCCTGTGGCTCATTCCAAGAAGCACCACAGCGTGGTAAAATCCAGTTCGGTTCTGGTTGGTGGTTCAATGACACCCTCAAGGGAATGGAGGACCAGATTAACACCCTTTCCTCGATCGGCCTCCTCTCCCACTTCGTGGGCATGTTGACCGATTCCCGCTCCTTCCTCTCCTTCCCTCGTCACGAGTATTTCCGCCGCCTTCTGTGTCATCTCGTAGGGCAAGACGTGGAAGACGGGAAGCTCCCCAATGATCAGAAACTCCTAAGTCAGATGATCGCTAATATCTGTTACCATAACGCCCACGCCTACTTTGGCCTCCCTCATCACAGTGAGAGACTACTCGCCTAGAACCTAAGTTCCCAGCCTGTACTCTACGAGCTGAAAGGACCGGTGAAAAACGCCTCCGGTCTTCTCAAGACAGCAGTGATAGCAAGCGACCGCGCTCTTAAAGCGCCGCACACGCTCGATCACTTGGTCGCACTCAGGGCATTCATAACGCCATTTCCGCTTCATCACTCGAGTTGGCAAAGAGAGTTGATGAGTCGCTTTCTCACCTGGGATCCCCACCTCAGCACAAGCTTGCTGCCACTCTTCACCATGGCTTTTGATGCGACGCCCCGCATGGCGCTCGTATGCGATCAGGTGCGCTAGTTCATGTAAAAGAGTTTGGCGGATCTCCGCTTTAGAAATCCCTCCGAGCTTAGGATTTAGCTGAATGCTCCCCTTTGGCCAAAAGGCCCGCCCCGCACAAGAGCGCATCCGGCTATTCCACTCCACGGAAACGCGCCGCCTTAGGTCCTCTAAACCCAAGTCAGCTAACAAATCTTGGCAAATTTTTTCCAAAGCCACATCCGTCCCTTGAGGCAAAGTGATATTTCCACTCGGGGCCATCTCAGCAGCTAGGCTCTGATTTCCTGGATCTTCCAGAAAATTAAACCTCATTTGCCTTGCTGGATGGAACATCTGCGCGATCGTTACAGATTGCTTAAATATTTCAAGAGTCTAAGTAAATTTTCTCCATCCTGATCACGGCTTTTTTGAGATCAAAAAATTCGGCTTGTCGCTCGCCTCCCTGAGCCTGACCTTCTCCCTATGCTCGAGTTTAACTTCCTAGCTATCCTTCTCATCATCGCTCTTTTCCTTCTTTGGAAACTGGATCTCATCGCGACCATTCTCACCCTAAAAAACCTTAAGGCTGAACTCCCTGAAGAATTCCGTGGCATCTGGGATGACGAAAAATACCAACGATCTCAGGCCTACGAAAAAGCGCAGGCCCAGTACGGCATCCTCTCGTCCATTTCCTCTCTCAGCGTCCTCCTTGTCTTTTGGTTCTTTGGAGGATTCGGGTGGCTTGAGGGAATCGTCACTCAGTGGAATCTGGGCGAGATCACGACTGGACTCTGCTTTATCGCCCTTATCTACCTCGGCACATGGGCCACCTCACTGCCCTTTGATATTTATCACACCTTCGTCCTCGAAGAGCGCTTTGGCTTTAATAAAACGACCGCCGCCACCTACCTCGCAGATCAGATAAAGTCACACATCCTCACCGCGATTCTCGGAGGATTAATCGTAGGCCTCATGCTATGGATTTTTCAGACCATCCCGAATGCTTGGCTCTGGGCGTGGCTCAGCTTTACCGTCATCTCACTGGCTCTCACCTATCTCGCACCTTCATTCCTCCTTCCACTCTTTAATAAATTCACCCCACTCCAGAATGAGGAACTCAATCGAGCGATTCAAAGCATGGCCAAAAAATGCGAATTCCCGCTCACCGAAATCTCAGTCATGGATGGATCTAAACGCTCGGCTAAGTCGAATGCCTTTTTCACAGGATTTGGAAAACGGAAAAAAATCGCCCTCTTTGACACCCTGATCGAAAGCCAGACCACGGATGAACTCGTCGGCGTCCTCGCGCATGAAATCGGGCATTTTAAGAAAAAACACATCATCCAGCGCCTCGTCATCTCCATTCTCCAGACTGCTGTCATCTTCTTCCTCCTCGGAATGGCCATCGATCCTCAAAGCGCCCTCGGAGGTCAACTCTTTGCCGCCTTTGGCATTCCCGCCGGATCTAAAGCAGCCATCGCCGCAGGCCTTGTTCTCTTCATGATCGTCTTTAAACCCGTATCCCGCATTCTTTCGGTCCTTATGAACATCCTCTCTCGGAAGCACGAATTCGAGGCTGACGAATACGCCGCAGTCAATCAAGGCACCCCCGCTCATCTCATCTCAGCCTTGAAGAAACTTTCCGCAAATAACCTCTCTAATCTCACACCACACCCACTAGAAGTCTTTTTAGACCACTCCCATCCTCCCGTCCTCGTTAGGATTCAGGCTCTTCAGAAATTGGCTTAGAAACACCCTGGTAGCCGATCGCGAAAAGTAACATCGCTACACAATTCATCCCCGTCAGCACCATCCAGTAGGGAGACCATCCATACTCTTTTACGATTGCTTCATAAAGGTAGTGCACCACTACAATTCCAAGAATCCCACCAAGTCCACCCGTGAAAAAGGCGAGCAGGGCCTGCGCCTGAGCCCGCATTCCCTCCTCCACTCGGCGGTGCACGAAGACTCGCCCAGCTTCAAAAAAGAAGGTCCAGCAAATCCCGTGTAAGGTAATTCCCACGAGAAGCCAACCCACTCCATCCACGGCATAAAAAGCATACCGTAAGACCCCGAAGGCCAAGGCCATCAACAAGATCGTCTTCACCCGGTACTTTGCAATCACCCAGCCCATCACCAGCATCGCCAGCGTCTCCATCAGCTGAGCCATCGCCATTAGTCCACTCACTGCGGTCACCCCTAACTCTTCTAAATGCTCTGGAGTGTGTAAGTAATAGGCCCCTAGAGGAATGCTGAATAAAAGAGCGGAGATGAAATAAACGAACAAGTCGCGATCTTTCAGTAAATTCAGCGCACTCAGCCCCAGAGCATCACGCCAAGATTTAGCCTTACTCCCCTTCGGCAAGGTCACCGGCAAAAAGAAACATGCTAAACCTGCTAAAATTCTCACCTCCGCACCCAGCTTCCCAGTCTGCGCGGAGAAATCGAGCTCTGCAAAACTCACAATTAAGCCCGCCACCATCCAGCCCACCGTCCCCCACACTCGGAAATAGCCAAAGCTCTTCCCCGGATCACTCAGATTAGAAAGCGTGATCGTAGTCAGTAAAGACCAAGCAGGTGCTGAAATCAGTCCATTGATAATGAAAAAGAATAGAAACCAGCCCCCACCCCAGCCTTGCTCCAGTGAATGGAATGCCATGAAGAGAAAGCCCGCCCCCGAGAGCATAATCCAGCCCAACACCTTCTGAGCCTGAAAGCGCTGATCCACCTGAGCCCCAAAAACCAAGGGCGAGATCATCCCAGCAATCGGCGGTGTTAGAAAAACCGCTAGCTTCCACGTTCCCAGTCCATAATGGTCTAGAACATTCGATAATGCCGGAAACCAGAACCCCGGCGCCGAAGCGAGCAGGAAAAAGACCACCGCCATCCAATATCGGTGGCCCTTCATCTCAACTACCTTTTTCCCCCCCAAGAATCACGCAAGGTCACGATCCGGTTAAAAACAGGCCTAGCATGTGTATGATCTTTCAAGTCCGCACAGAAATACCCTAAGCGGTCAAATTGGCAACGCTCACCAGCGCTCATCGCAGCGAGGCTAGGCTCAAGTTTCGCACCCGCAATCACGCGGAGACTCTCCGGATTCAAGCACCCCAAGTATCCCCCCTCCGCCTTATCAGGAAGCTCCGCACTAAAGAGTCGATCATAGAGGCGCACCTCCGCATCCACCCCATGAACGCAAGAAACCCAGTGGATGGCCGTGCGGCACTTCACCCCTTCTGGAGGAGCCTGCCCGATCGTATCTGGGATCAACTCACAATGAATCTCACACACTTCACCCTGATCATCTAAGACATGATCTTGATATTGGATAATATAAGCTCCTTTTAATCTCACCGCACCTCCAGGCTTGAGTCGGAAAAACTTCTTAGGAGCCTCGATCATAAAGTCCTCTCGCTCGATCCAGAGCTCCCTCGTAAAGCTGAGTTCACGGCTCCCCTGGCTCTCATCCTGAGGATGATTCGGCACCATCACCGTTTCACTCCCATCCTCAGGGTAGTTCGTCACCACCACCTTCAGTGGATCTAATACCGCCATCTTCCGTAAGGCCACCCCATTCAGGAAACTTCGTACTTCAAATTCCAGCAAGGCGAAATCAGAGAGGGAATTTTGCTTCGTTAAGCCTAAAGTCTCCACGAATGATCGGATCGCCTCTGGCGGATACCCCCTGCGGCGCATTCCACTCAGAGTTGACATACGTGGGTCATCCCACCCGGCCACATGCCCCTCATCCACCAGCTGAATAAATTTCCGCTTACTCATCACAGTGTAACCGATGTTTAAACGGGCGAACTCGATTTGCCTAGGCTGTGAAGGCACTGGACAATGCTCTACGACCCAGTCGTAAAGCGGGCGATGGTTTTCAAACTCTAGTGAACAGAGCGAATGCGTAATCTCCTCCTTCGCATCCTCAAGTGGATGAGCGAAATCATACATCGGGTAAATGCACCACTCATCTCCCGTGTGGTGATGAGTCGCATGAACCACCCGGTAAAGCACCGGGTCACGCATATTCATATTAAATGACTCCATGTCTATGCGTGCACGTAGCACCGCAGCTCCATCTGCAAAGTCACCTTCCCGCATCTTCTGAAATAGCTCCAAGTTCTCCTCCACCGAGCGTGCACGGTGTGGAGAAGGCTGACCCACCACCGAGACATTCCCCCGCTGAGCGCGAATCTCTTCTGAGCTCTGCGTATCAACATATGCCAGCCCCTTCTGAATGAGCGCGACCGCACAGTCGTAAAAGAACTCAAAGTAATCACTCGCAAAGTAAAGATGCTCCCCCCAATCATAACCTAACCACGTGATGTCCTCTTTGATCGACTTCACATACTCGGTATCTTCCTTCAGCGGGTTCGTGTCATCAAAACGCAAATGGCACCTTGCCCCCTGCTCTGCGTATTCCTTAGCAATTCCAAAGTTCACCCCGATCGCCTTCGCGTGGCCGATATGGAGATAACCATTCGGCTCCGGTGGGAAACGGGTAATAGGTGCCTTGTGCTTTCCACTGTTAATATCCTCAGCGATCACCTCGCGGATAAAGTCCTTCTTTTGCTCACTCATACTCGCTTAAATTTTAGACAATTCCTTGAGCAGGGCGCGGCTCATCTCGATCCCTCTCTCAAAGTTCTCCACCGCATAATTTTCATTCGGAGCGTGGATTTGACAGCCCGGTAAAGCCAGTCCCAACATCAGACTATCTGCTCCTAAAATCTCCTTCATATCCTGAATGATCGGAATACTTCCTCCCTCACGGATTAAGACTGGCTCACGGCCAAAACTCCTCTTCAACGCAGCCTGAGCCGCCTTCCCATATCGTGAATGAGGGTCATTATGATAAGCCTTCCCAGAGTGCCCTTTATCAATCTCGATTGTCACCCCTCTCGGTAGCATCTTTCTTAAATGCTCCTCCACCTGCGCCTGCACCTTATCTGGATCTTGCCCAGGGACGAGGCGGCAGGAGAGCTTAAACATCGCCTCTGCCGGAATGACGGTCTTAGATCCCTCTCCCTGATATCCACCACCCATCCCATTCACCTCTACGGTAGGTCGCGCCCACAGCTGCTCTGCCATGGTGTAACCTGGCTCTCCAAAGGGTTCTGGCGAGCCAATGCTCGCTAAAATCTCCTCATTAGAAGTCCCCGGAACTTGGGCCCACATCTCTCTCTCCCAATCTTCTAAAGCGATGACATCATCATAAAACCCTTCCACCGCGATGCTCCCATCATCATGATGTAAGCTCGCAATCAGACGGGCTGCCGCCGAGGCAGGATTCGCCACACAGCCCCCGTAGACCCCTGAGTGTAAATCTCCCGCAGGCCCTTTCACCGTGACATCCAGACAAGTGATTCCTCGTAAACCATAGCCTAGAGTCGGCACCCCTGGCGCCACCATCCCCGTATCAGAAACAGCGATAATATCACAGGCCAACTCATCAAGATGCTCCTTTAAAAAAGGCACCAAATTCGGCGAGCCGATCTCCTCCTCCCCCTCGATCAAGAAGATGACATTGAGCGGAAGTTTCCCCTCCTCCTGAATCGTCTTCTCAGCCCCCAGCATGTGGACAAAGTGTTGCCCCTTATTATCTGCTCCTCCTCTTCCCCAGATTTTACCGTCCCTTACTTCAGGTTCAAAGGGTGGTGAGTCCCATAATTCTAAGGGATCGACTGGCTGCACATCATAGTGACCGTATATCAACACCGTCGGAAGTCCCTCCACCTTTTCATTCCGGGCCAGCACCACCGGATGCCCCGGTGTCTCGTGCAACTCAGCCTCTAAGCCCATCTCCACAAATTGCGCCTTCAGCCACTGCGCATTCGCCTGCACATCCCCTGCATGGCGTGAATCAGTCGAAATACTCGGAAAGCGTAAATGCTCAAAAAGGCGCTCAAGATCTGAAGTCATGCCAAAGGGATGAGGCGAGGGCAGCAAACCCGCAAGTCACAAATCACTCTCTCGATATTTCCTCATCCACCTTCGGACGGCTCTCATCTAACTTTCTTCGCTCCTCGCCAATCACGGCCAGCGCATCATAAAGTGCTAGAAGTATCAAAAAAAGCAGCATTAGGACAAGCCCACCCCAGTAGAAAAACATCCTTCCCAGCCCCTGCTCTAACCACGGGCTAAGCACCCACAGGCCGAAGGTGAAATAGGCTACGATGAAAAAGAGAAATCTCGTCACGAAACGACGCCGCTTCTCACGATCACGGAGGGTCACTGCGGCAATCGCGAGTGACATCTGCCACCAAGCGGAATTTTTCATTCCCCGAGCTTACTGGATCAAAGTTGCCATCGCAATGCTATCATGCACACTCGCTCCCCCAGATTCCAAATGACCATCCTCATCATTCACTACCACCTCCGACCAGGGGGAGTGACCCGCGTCATCGAATCTCAAGTGCAAGTGCTCCGTGCCCAAGGCCACCAAGTGATCGTAGCCTCCAGTGGCCCCCTCACCGACTGGGACTGCCAACACCTCATCATTCCTGAATTAGACTACCAAAAAAAAGGAACCATTCCTATCTCACTCCTTCTCAACACCCCTGCGGACTTCTGGATCATCCACAACCCCACCCTAGGTTTAAACAGCGCCTACCCTGACCTCATCGAAGCTGCCGCCTACTCAGGTCCTAAAATCCTGATGCAGATTCACGACTTCGCCGAAGACGGGCGTCCTGAAAACTACCAGCTCCTAAAAACTCGGAAAAAGATCTACCCTCTGGCCTCCCACATCCACTACGCCAGCGTCAATCGTCGAGATTACCAAAGCCTGTTGAAAGCAAAAATCCCAGCCTCCAGGTGTCACCTTCTTCCTAACGCGATCCATCCCCCCGCCCTTAGCGCCACCTCTTCAGTAGAGCCACTCATCTTTTATCCTGTGCGCGGCATCCGCCGTAAAAACTTGGGCGAGCTCTGTCTACTCGCCGCTCATGCCCCTGAGGGGACTCGCTTCGCCACCGCCCTAGGTGCTGGTCCTGAGGAATCACCCCTTCTCCATCAAGACTGGGTGGACTTTGCCAAAAAAGAAAAACTTCCCATCGAGTTCGCTATCGCCGAGCAAGATCCCGCCTGTTTTAAAAGCTACCTAGAACGCGCCAGTCACCTCATCACCACCTCGATCAGTGAAGGCTTTGGTCTCACTTTTCTAGACCCTGCATTCATTAATAAGCCTCTCATCGGCCGTGACCTCCCTGACATTACTAAAGACTTCATCCCATACGGCACCCTTTATCAAAGCATCCCCATTCCCTTAAAACACCTTCCCTCCCTCAAGAGACTCTTTCTCGAAGGACTCCAACGCACCAGAACTGCCTACGGGCACCCCCTCAGCCAAAAACAGCTTCACGATGTCTGGCGTGCATTCTCAAAAAACGAATGCGTTGACTTCGGCAATCTTCCAGAGGCCCTCCAACGCCACCTCATCACCTCCATTTGCCTCCCTGAGCTCCGCCACTGGATCTCCCACGCCCTAAAAAAACCCGCTGGCTCGATTGATACCTCAGCTTGGTCCCTCCCTACCTACGCTAAAAATCTCACTCACATCCTCCAACAAATTCAAGCAAATGGACCCCTCGACTGGCTTCCTCCTCATAAGATCCTTCACGAGTTTCTAAAACCCCATAAATTCCACTTCCTAAAATCACAAATTTGAAAAACATCACCCTCTTCAGCCTCCTCCTACGATTTAATCAAATCAGAAAAACAAATCCACCTATCCTCCCCGCTACCATTCTATCCCTCCTTCCCTTTCTTACTACAACTTCTACTAATTCATGAAATTTCTCCTACCGCTTGCTACCGCCCTTATCCTCCCCCTCGCTGGGAACCCCATTGCGGGAGAAGGCTCTGACCTCAAGCCGGACCCTAAGGCCCTCTTCGGCTCCATGGATAATGGCTTTCAATACATCATCTACCCGAACGCAGAACCTCCGGGGAAATTCTCCGTCCGTCTGCACATCGCCGCTGGGTCGCTCATGGAAGCAGATGATCAGCGCGGCCTTGCCCACTTCCTAGAACACATGGTCTTTAATGGGACTAAGAACTTCACGCCCGCTGAACTCATCCCGAAGATGCAGCGCCTCGGTATCCAATTCGGAGCCCACGCAAATGCCTACACCTCATTTGACGAGACCGTCTACATGCTCGATCTGCCCAATCTTGATGAAGAGACCTTAGATCTCACCTTCACCGTCATGCGCGACTTCGCCGACGGTGCCCTCCTCACCGAGGAAGAGATTGATAAAGAACGCGGAGTCATCATTTCAGAAAAAACCTCCCGTGACTCAGTCGCATATCGTCTCATGCTTAAGCAATTTGAGTATCTCCTCCCAGGTTCCCGCCTCATGCAGCGTGTCCCCATCGGCACTGAGGAAGTGATTAACACTGCTAAGCGGGAACGCTTCACTGACTTCTACTCTCGCTTCTACACACCTGAACGCATGACTTTCGTCATCGTAGGAGACATTGACCCTAAAGAAATGGAAAAGCGGGTTCGTGAAACATTCATCTCCCTTCAAAACCCAGCCGAACCCGGAGAAACCCCTAAGAAAGATAGCCCACCCACAGGCCACGGCCTCCGCTCCGCAGTCTTCACTGATGAGGAGGTGCCCGCAGCCTCTCTTTCCCTTTACTCACTCCGCAGCTATCAAGAGAAGCCAGACACCTCGGCGAACCGCACGGCACGATATCCCCTTGCCATTGCCAACAACATCATCAACCGCCGATTCGAAGTCTTAGCAAAGGAAGAAGGCTCCTCGATCCTTGCCGGTAATGCTGGACGCTCAGTCCTCTTTAACCAGATCGAGCAAGGAGGGATCGCAGTAACCCCAGTGGAAGGAAAGTGGAAAGAAGCACTCCCCATCCTCGAGCAGGAACTTCGCCGAGCGGTAAAATTTGGCTTCACTTCAGATGAACTTAGTGAGGCGAAAGCAAGGATCATCAACAGCGCAGAAGAGGCCGTAAAACGTAAAGACACGCGCCGCTCTTCTGGTATTTCCATGTCCTTCATTGGCTCGATCGGACCTAAAAAAGTCTTCACCACCCCTGAAGCTAACCTCGCTCTTGTCCAAGAAGCCCTCAGCAACATTACCGTGGATGATTGTAAAAAAGCCTTTAACGAATTTTGGGAAACCGAGGATCTCTCACTCGTCCTTACCAGTCGAGAAGCCCCTGAAGGGAGCGACTTGGAAGTCAAAAAAATCTTCCTTGAGAGCCAGAAGACAGAAGTCGTAGCTCCTTCTGAGGAAAAACTTGCTCCCTTTGCTTATACTGACTTTGGAGACCCCGGCACGGTGACCAAAGAGACTAAAATTGAAGACTTCGACGCAACTCAACTCACCCTCTCTAATAACATCCGCGTAAACTACAAGAAGACCGACTTCCAAAAGAACTCGATCAGCATTAGCGCACGTTTCGGCTCTGGCCAGCTTGTCCAGCCAGATGGCAGTGCCGGACTAAACCGCTTCGCCAGTGCCATCTTGGAAGCAGGAGGTCTAGGGAAACACTCAGCAGATGAACTCCAGCGTATCTTCGCGGGGCGGAATGTTGGCATTGGCTTTCAAGTGGGAGAAGCCGACTTCACTCTTAGCGGCCGTACCACCCCAGAGGACCTTGAGCTTCAACTCCAGCTCATGTGCGCCTATCTCACCGATCCTGCCTTTCGTCAGGAGGGGGAGCGGATGTTTAAATTAGCACTCCCCATGCTCTATAAACAACTCGAGCATTCACTACAAGGCGCCATGGTAAAAGTGGCCCAACACCTCTACGGAGGAGACTTCCGTTTCGGTTTTCCCGAGCAGGAAAAGGCACTCTCCTACACGAGTGCCATGGTGAAGGACTGGCTCACCCCCTTCTTTATTAAGGCACCACTTGAGCTCACCCTTGTCGGGGATCTTGATCCAGAGGTCGCACTCCCCCTCATCCTTAAAACCTTCGGAGCACTGCCTACACGTGAGACGAGTAAAGCCGACCTATCCGAGCGCCGTGAAATCAACTTCCCCGCACGTCCTGGCAGTAAGAGGCTCACCTTTGACTCAAAAATCCCGAATGCTGCTGCCATGACCGTTTGGAAAATTCCAGGCACTGGCAAGGATATCAAAACCTCTCGCCATTTTAGAGTCCTCGCCTCTATTCTGAACGATCGCCTCCGTGAGGAAATCCGAGAGAAACTAGGTGGATCTTACAGCCCCCGCGCAGCCTCTGCACCAAGTCAGGAGCTCAATATCGGGATGATTCAGGCCATGGCTCAGGTCAAACCTGAAGAAAGTAAAAAATACGGGGAACTCGTAATCGCAATTGCAGATAAAATTGCGACAGAAGGGGTGACTCAAGATGAGCTTGAGCGGGCTTTAAAACCGATCGAGTCCGACCTTAAAGAAAACCTCCGCAACAATAGTTATTGGCTAAACACCGTCCTTGGAAGCAGTCAGGAACATCCTCACCGCTTAGACTGGGCCCGCTCTCGGGCAGACGACTTTGGCAAGGTTACGGTTAAAGAGCTTAATGCTTTAGCTAAAGAATACTTAAAAAAGGAAAACTCCCTGCGCTACGAAATCGTCCCTGAACCAAAGGAAGAATAGATCATCAGAAATCATACTTTCTTCTTTACAAAGTAATACTTTAGATTAATTTCACCTCATGAGAATCACAATTGATATTGATGATGAGGTTCTAGAAAATGCGATGGAGCTGACTGGTGAGTCTAAAAAAGGCCCTGCCATTACGAAAGCAGCCACAGAGTTCGTAAAGCGGGAGATGGTCCGCAAGTTTGCAAATAAGGTCATGGAAGGAGGTTTTGCAGACTATCCCCTGACTAATGACGAACTTGAAGCCAGCGATCGTTAGTCTATTAACCATCTTAAACCGTGGTCATTATTGATACGAGCGCTTGGGTAGATTTCTTCCGGCGAGATGGTGATCTCGCCACAAAACTCGCCGTGAAGGGACTGCTTGATGCTTATGAGGGCGCTCTTTGTGGTCCGGTAGAACTCGAATTCCTCGGAGGAGCAAGGGCTAATGAAATACCTGAAATTAAAGCATGGTTCGACATCGTCCCCTACATTACGAACGACCAGAAGCTGTGGCGGAAAGGAGCTGAGAATTATACCATCCTTAGATCAGCAGGATACAGTGTTCCTTGGAATGACATCCTTATCGCCACGATTGCAAAGGAGAAAGAGCTCACGATCTTCGCTCATGATAAACACTTCCCCATCATGGCAGACGTTTTAAAGATTCATCTCTACCGCCCCGGGTATAACGGAAAGTTTAACCCAGACTACTAGAGAACTCGCCGGACTAGATCTAAGGCTCGCTGACTCACCTGAAGTTTAAAATCTTTTCGACTGCGTGGATGAAGCTCACGGAATGTTTCCACCCCTTCCCGCGTGGCCAGACCTAGGCAAACGGTCCCTACCGGTTTTTCCTCCGTTCCCCCAGTGGGACCTGCGATACCTGTCACGCTTACCGCGATATCAGCACCACTCACTCGCAGAGCCCCCTGTGCCATCTCTCCGGCCACTTCTTCACTCACCGCTCCGTAATTCGCCAAGGTCTCATGACTCACTCCGATTAAATTTACCTTAGCATCATCCGCATAGGTGATGAATCCATGAGTAAACACCTCGCTCGCTCCTGAGACATCGGTGACCCTACTCGCAATCATCCCACCGGTGCAGCTTTCTGCCGTCGCTAAGGTCTTCCCAGCCTTCGCAAGGGTTCTCACCACGACTGCTTCTAAGCTCGCCCCATCATCACACACCAAAAATTCAGCGAATTTCTCTTCGGCAAGGTTCCGCCCTATGGCGATGGCCCTCTCCTGCCCGATCAAGCGGAGATCCAGTTCACCAAGGCGAGCACAGTAACCCACTTCTAGTCCCGCGACTTTCGCCAAATCGGCGTCGAGTTGATCTTGAAATTCACTCTCTCCGATTCCTACAAACTTAAGTTCCTGCACTTGGTCAATCACCTCGACTCCACCCAGAGCTCTCAATCTCGGAACAACTTCCTCGTGGAATAGGGGGTAAAGTTCACGTGGTGGCCCGGGTAGTAAAAAAACTGCACAGCTCGGCTCCCCACCTAATCTGGGCGGAGCATAGATCCCCGGAGCAGTGCCATTATGATTCGCAAGAACATCTGCCCCTACCAAATTCTGTGCCTGCTTTAAATTAGCATCCACCATGGGCTTTTTTCGCACCTCAAAAAACTTCCGCAATGCCCGTAAGGCAGCCTCATCTTCCATCAATTCCACACCCAGCACCTTTGCCGCAGCTTCGCGGGTAACATCATCACTCGTTGGCCCTAGCCCACCTGTTACGATCACTGCATCAGATCGCTTTGTCGCCTCTGCCAATGCATCTTCAATCGCCACGCCATCCGGGACAGTCGTCTGGCGTTGGACCCGAAGACCCAATTTCACCAATTCCTGACCGATCCAAGATCCATGTGTATTCCGAGTGGATCCCAGTAAGAGCTCAGTCCCAGTGTTTATGATTTCAATCCTCATCATCGCCATTCCAGATCACCTCCTTCGCATCGCCCCATAAAGTTTCAAGGGCATAATGCTCTCTAAATTCTTGATCCAGCACGTGCACCATCACATCCACAAAGTCGATCACAACCCAGCGGCTTGCCGCTTTCCCCTCTGTCTGTAAGGCAGACTCGGCTCCCTTCTCTCTCACTCGCGATTCCACTTCTCGGACAATCGCCTTCAGGTGCGGCATCGAATTCCCTGCACAGACCACCATATAGTCAGTCAGCGAGGAAATCCCTCGTAAATCAAATACCTGAATATCTTCAGCCTTCAATTCATCAGCGGCATTCGCACAGGCGATCGCGAGGTCTTCTCCAATAAGCATAAATTTAAGGCGTCTATTTGACAAAAAAACCGGCTCTTGGCCGGTCATCTTCCTGAGCTTCCCCCCAGCACCATTCTTCGCTCACTCATGAGAAAAAAGTGGTGGAGCGTAGCGGATTCGAACCGCTGACCCTCTGCATGCCATGCAGATGCTCTACCAACTGAGCTAACGCCCCCGAGTTTATTCAGGACGGGAGTTGCAATAGGCCCTCCCTTCCCCACTAGCAAGCGAAAAAAAGATTCCTCCTTTTAAAAGGCCAATCACACCTGCACCGCCCTACTCTAAAATCTTCTCACGCACCCCTTCGTCTAGAACACCACAGCGCTCCTCTGTCACCAAAGTTTTGCGGCGCTGTGCAATCCACCGATACCCCCACTCCCGCCAGCGCAGCGGAATCATCTTAAGAAAAAAAGCGATCCCATACCCGATTCCACCTACTTCAGCCAAGGCCATCCGTATGGCCTCACTCGCTCGATAGATCATACCCTCGTGAATCAGCGCGATGGAATCCTCATCTTGAGTATCAATGTCCCACTCTCCCGCAGTCACCCCGTCTAAGGGCGCAAAGTACAAGCGATCTTTCACATCCAGCCGGTTCAGCCACCTCAACGTGCCTTTACACATCAGGCACTCTCCGTCAAAAAACACAATCGTCCTCTCCCTCACGAGTGAAGCTTGCCACCTCTCTTCGAAAAATCGAAGATTCTTTCCGATGGACCAGCATCAACGTATCCATGACCTCCCTGACGAGCAAAAACCTCGTGAGAAAATGGCCTCGCTCGGTCCCGCCGCCCTTTCTAACGAGGAACTCTTAGCCATCTTCCTCAGGACGGGGACCAAGGGCGCCAGCGCCATCGAGATCGGTCGTCATCTCCTACGTAAACACGGCGGCCTCGTCGCCCTCGCCCGCATGGACCTTGGCGAGCTCTGTAAAGAACACGGTTTAGGACTCGCCAAGGCCTGTCAACTTTTAGCCGCATTCGAGCTAGGCACTCGTGCCGCTCGAGACGACTCTCACTCCATTCGGCTCCAAAACACCTTAGACATTTACCACTTCCTCGCCCCACAACTCGCCCACCTCGCCACGGAGAAACTCTTCATCATCACCCTTCATGGGAATGGTAAGATCATCAAAGTACGCGAGCTCACCAGCGGCTCTACTAACCAGACAGTCGCCAGCGTCTCAGAGATTCTCCGCCCAGTCCTCATCGACCAAGCGCCTAACTTTATCATCTCCCATAACCACCCCTCAGGTGACCCCACACCCAGTGCACAGGACCGCACCCTGACCTCCTCCTTGGCCAAAGCCTCCCTCACCATGGGGCTGAATTTAGTAGATCACCTCATCGTAGGCCGCCCACAAGATGGGACAAAAGGCTACTACTCATTCCACCAAGAACGCCTCATCTAACCATGCCACAAATCCATTCCACAGCCCTCGTTTCTGACAATGCGCAACTCGCTCCTGATGTCGAGATTGGTCCCTTCGCCATCATCGAAAGTCACGTTACTATCGGAGCAGCCTGCCATATCGCCTCCCATGCTAAAATCTGTTCAGGTGTCACCATGGGGGCAGAAAACACCATCGGTCACGGAGCCGTCATCGGAGGAGACCCGCAAGACCTTAGCTTTGATCCCCTCACCCCCTCCGGGGTCCTCATCGGAAATCACAATAGCTTCCGAGAACACGTCACGATCAATCGCAGCACAAGAGCGCAGCAACACACCGTAATCGGTGATCATAACTTCCTCATGGCAGCCTCCCACCTTGCTCATGATGTCTGCATCGCTGATCATAACATTCTCGCCAATAACGTCATGATCGCCGGCCACTGCCAACTCGGCTCACACATCTTCCTTGGCGGAGGCAGTGCCATTCATCAATTCATCCACATAGGAGACCTCGCCATGATTCAGGGTAATTCCGGCATGACCCGAGATATCCCGCCCTACTGCATCGTCCATAAAATCAACCAGCTCTCAGGTCTCAACACGATCGGACTAAAGCGAGCTGGCTTCTCACCGGCACAGCGAACCGAGCTTAAAAAAGCCTACGCGCTCCTCCTCAATTCAAAGCTCTCACGCAGCCAAGCTCTCATCGAAGCGGAACAACAAGACTGGAGCCCCAGTGCTGAGAAACTTATCGAGGCAGTCCGCTCCCCCTCTTCAAAAGGAATCCTCACACGCTAGTTTGCTTTTTATTGCATCTCCACAAAATACCCTCTAGCAACCTGTCAGACAACTTACACCATGAGCAAAAGAGTCCTACTCACCACGACCTCCTTCCAAGACACTCCCGGAAGCCACCAAGATCTCCTGAACACTCAAGACTGGGAAATCGTACGTGCACGCGGACCTCTGTCTGAGTCCGATATGCTAGAACTCGCCGGGGACTTCGATGCCTTCCTCTGCGGAGATGATGCCATCACGGCGGCGGTCATTGATAAGTCACTACCCCGCCTTCAAATCATCTCAAAATACGGGATCGGCCTTGATAAAATTAATGTCGACTACGCCACGGAAAATAAACTCCCAGTCCTCTTCACCCCTGGCGTAAATCACACCACCGTTGCCGAACACACCTTCGGGCTCCTCCTCGGCATCACCAAGGATATCCAATCAAATGCAGTCGCGGTCCAAAACGGCGAATGGGTTGCAGGTTGGAAAAAGCCCGTTGGCAACGAAATTATGGGGAAAACGATCGGCATCATCGGGCTAGGCCGGATCGGTAAAGAAGTCGCTATTCGTGCCCGCGCCTTCGGCATGGACATCATCGCCTTCGATCCTTACTTCGATGACTCCTTCGCTACTCAACACCAGATCAAGCGCTGCGACAGCATGGATGAAGTCCTCCATAACTCAGACGTGGTCTCCCTTCACTGCTTCCTTAATGAAGAGACTGAAAACATGATCAACGCCGCAAAAATTGCGGAAATGCGTGATCACGTCATCGTCCTCAACTGCGCTCGTGGAGAACTCGTCAACACCGCCGATATGGCTGCTGCCCTAAAGTCTGGTAAAGTCGGCGGATATGGCGCTGACGTCCTAGACGCCGAGCCACCCGCCCCCGACCATCCGCTCATCGGTGCACCTAACTGCATTATCACCAGCCACATCGGCTCACGCACTCACGAGTCTGTGCAGCGTCAAGCCAACCGCTGTCTCCATAACGCCATCAACTTCTTCGCTGGAACTGATGACATCCTCTGCGCCAATGGCCTGATCTAATTTCATAAAATCAAATCACCTCATCAACTATAAATTCTGCTAATGAGCCTCGATATCAAACCCGCCTCAGACTGCGCCTACGACATCATTTCCATGGGCGAAATCATGCTCCGTCTCGATCCCGGTGACGGTCGCGTCCGCACCACTCGCCAATTCCAAGCCTGGGAAGGAGGTGGTGAATACAACGTCGCCCGTGGCCTCCGCCGCTGCTTCGGTAAACGTGCCGCCGTCCTTACCGGCTTCGTAGATAATGAAGTCGGCCGCCTTCTTGAAGACCTCGTTCTCCAAGGCGGAGTCGATACCCAGTTCATCAAATGGGCTGACTTCGATGGTCTTGGAATCGCCGCTCGTAATGGCCTAAACTTCACCGAACGCGGCTTTGGCGTCCGGGCAGCTAAGGGCACCTCAGACCGCGGCCACACCGCCGCCAGCCAACTGACCATTGAGGACTTCGACTTCGAGCACATCTTCGGCACCCTTGGAGTCCGCTGGTTTCACACCGGAGGAATCTTTGCCGCCCTCTCAGAAGGCAATGCTCAACTCACCATCGAAGCCTGTAAAATTGCCAAAAAACACGGCACCATCGTCTCCTACGATCTTAACTACCGCCCCTCACTCTGGAAGTCCATCGGAGGTCAAAAAAAATGCCAAGAAGTGAACCGTGAGATCGCCCAATACGTCGACGTCATGATCGGTAACGAAGAAGATTTCACCGCCTGCCTCGGCTTTGAAGTCGAGGGAGTGGACGAGGAAAACATCACGGGTATCGACATCTCCAACTTTAAAAAAATGATCGAAAAAGCGGTAGAAACCTTCCCTAATTTCAAGGCGACCGCCACCACCCTGCGCGAGGTTCACTCTGCTTCAGATAATGACTGGGCTGCCCTCGCCTGGCATGATGGCCAGTTCCATAACTCGATCAACCGTGAGCACCTTGAAATCTTCGATCGCGTCGGCGGCGGAGACTCCTTCGCCTCCGGCCTCATCTACGGCTTCCTCGAATTTAACGATGCCGCCCAAGCCGTAGAATGGGGAGCAGCCCACGGAGCGCTCGCCATGACCACTCCCGGTGACACCACCATGGTCACCCGTGACGAAGTCGCAAAGCTTGTCGGCGGAGGTTCCGCTCGGGTCGATCGCTAAAATCGTAAATCCATTCCAGAGCCCAGAGTTACCCCACGTAACTCTGGGCTTTTTTTATCTCCTCCATCCTCTATCAAAACTTCATGAAAAGTATCCCTCTCGTCTGCCTTCTTCCTTTCATCCTCTTCTCCTGTTCCGGTCCCAGTAGCCATAGTCACCGTAGCTCCTTCTCCGCGCCTCAACTTCCACCTCCTAAAGCAGCTCCGAATATCTTTAAGGTTTACTCCACCACTGAAGATGCCGTCATGACTGATAACTGGGCTCGTGATTTCGACATGTCAGGAATCTCCTTTAACCAGCGACAAACCGTCACCCTCATCACCAAACGCCATGTCGTCATGGCAAAACACTACCCCCGTAACCCCGGCTCGCCCGTCATCTTCCATGATCGGAATGGCAAACGCCTCACTCGCACCATCACCCACCTCCGTCCCGTCCTCGGAGACGTTTCCGTAGGTCTCCTCGACCGTGACGTCCCTCAGGGATATAAAATTTACCCCCTCCCTACGCCCAGAGAAGATTACAGCCACCTCGTCGATCAGACAGCGGTCATCACAGATCAGAATCGTAGACTCTTCTTTCATAAAGTAAGACTCGTAGTCTCGAATTTTATCTCCTTTCGCTACGACCAGCCCCAGCTCCACGGCTGGAATAAAAAACTCGTAGGCGGAGATAGCGGGAATCCATCCTTCATGATCTCAGGGAAGGAACTCGTCCTTATCGAGACCCATACCACTGGAGGAGGTGGCGCCGGTCCCTTTTACGGAAGCCCTCAACTCCAAGAACGCCTACAAGAAGAAATCACCAGACTCGCCCCAGGTTACCGCTTTAAGACAAAGAACCTCTAATGAGAGCTCCCCCTTACTCTACCCCCATCTCCTCTAGGCGATTATTAGCACTATGGTAACCTTGGCGGATTTCTAATTGATCGCCCTCATCTCGGGCTAACTCTTGCCATAGGCGCTTCGCCTCTTCCAAGTAGGTCACCGCTAGCTCTCGCTTATTTCGCAAGTCCGCAGAATACCCAAGATCTGCGCACAGATACGCTAGAGATCTCCGCACCTCAGAAGGCCGTGGGCGAACCATATCACTTGCTAGTAAAGCCCTCAGCTCATCTCGGGCTACGGCACCCATCTCTAACTCAGAATCACTTTCTCCTTGTTGGCCCATGAGGCCCGCCAGCTGCCACTTTAAGGAAGCTAAGAGATAGCGCCCACTCCACTCCTCTGGCTTCCCTTTCAATCCAGCTTCCAGACTTTTAATGCTCTCTGTTAAAATCGCCTGTGCCTCTTTTGGCTTCCCTTCGTCTCGGAGGGCTGTCGCGATGATCCCTTGCTGAGAAGCTAGATCTAAAGTCACTCGAAAGTCATTCGGTAATTTCGCCTGAAGAGAACGCAACTTCGCCACCCCTTCTCTGGCCAAGGCCTCAGCACCAAAGGTATCCCCCTGCTGCCATTGAGTCACCGCACGCGCCGCACTTGCCGAGGCGATTTGATACTCCAGCTCAGGTGACGGACTTTTCTGTTTCTTAGCTAACTCGCTGAAAGCAGCCGCAGCCTCTGCCCGAAGGACCGCAGCATTCTCAAAGGCACCTTCACCTTCAGCAGCCGACGCAGCAGAAAGGTAACGCTTTCCTACCAGCAGAGCCACTGCCGGATTCTCAGGATAGAGCTGCGCCAATTCCTTATATGATTTTAAACTCGCGAGAAACTCTACCTCCGCGCGCGAGCGATCGCCCTTAGCATTCCACATCCGTGCTTGCCCTAACTCCATCGCCGCCTTCGCCCGTAACGAGAGGGATTTGTCATTTCCCCAAGCCGCCTCGATCGAATCCTCCGTAGGCTTGATCAAGGTTTCTAAATTCGCAGGATCTAATTTCGAGCTGATTAAAAACAGCCTCATTCTGGCCCTTGCCAAGTATTTTTCAGAAAAGTTTCCTTGATCAATCGCATCTTCTAACAAGTCCTTTCCCCCCCGTACATCACCACGAGCTAAAGCCAACTCAGCCTTCCGTAAACGTAATAAAGCCGCATGCTCAGCCAGTTCAGGCCGTTTCTTTAAGCCCTCTAACTGCTCATCGAGTTTCTCCGCCAGATAACTCAAGCGCTCAGCCCTCCCCTCTAAAACCGGCAAGTTTTCTACGCCCTCAGCTAAGATCCAATTGAACAATGCCTCATTCGTCTCCTGCACTGACGCAATTTCAAATTGTGATTTCCCCTGTTCCGCACTTAAGGATTCTTGCAACTCGTCGCGCAGCCTCATCGCCTCCTTTTTACCAGCCAGAGAATCATCCCGCTCACGTCTCAGTGCAGCCATTGCAGACTCGCTCAGCTCTCGTTGCTGCTCCAACTTTACTCTCGCCTGCTCCTCTTCCGAAATTCTCATTTTTTGCGAGTGCATCCACGCTGCACCCAGCCCCAGTGCTGCCACCGAGGTGAGCCCCAAGAGCACGGCCATTCCACGCTTTTTCCGCTGGGCCTTCTTCTCACTCGTAAGTAAGCGCTCATTCTCCTCCCTAACTGAGAGATCTATCTCCAAGTTCTCAAAGTGCCGAGAAACCTCCCTCATATTACTAGGGCGTCCCAGCGGATCAAGCGAGAGACAGTCTATCACCACCTCTCGGCGTCGAGCCTCGCGCTCATCCTGCGCCTCCGTAGGCCATTGCAAGTCCCCACTCCCCTCTAATCCCTCCACGATTCCTTGATAATCAGCCTCGATCCCAAATCTTTGCTGAGTTCCCGGGGCTGGACTCACCGTATTAAAGACCTCATGGCAGCGAGGAAACTTCCCAGTTAGCAAACGGTAGGCAAGCACCCCAAAAGCATAAACATCCCAGCGGTATCCAGCCTCCTCATGATACCCATCTGGAAAACGTAACTGCTCTGGAGGAGCATAGAGTAAGGCATCACTATATCCGATCCGGTGGACCCCAGGCATCAGACCACTTGCGTAGTCCGATAATAAAGGCCCTCCGTCTTCTTCTAAAAAGATATTCCCAGGCTTGAGATTCCCGTGTGCCACCTTCGCGGTATGTAGACTCGCTAAGCGAGTCGCCAATTTCACTAGAAAGGGCCATGTCAGCTCGCTCGTCTCGTAGTCTGCATAAGAGGTCTGCAGCGTCTGCGGCTGGAATGACGCCTCCCCCCCTTCAGCACGCTTACCCATCAAGGGCATCACTAAATAACTAGGTCTTTCCTCTAAAGCCTGCTCGATCACGGGCACAGTCACATGCTGCGCCCCCCCATCGATCACTCGTTTTACTCGGCTCGCCAAAAGCCCAGCATTTGAAGACATCATATCATAGACCTTCAGTGCGCAAATTTCCCCATTCTTACCCTCTACTTCATAGACAGTCCCAGCACAGCCCACACCGATTTCAGAGAGGATTTTATATCCGTTAATAAAAGAGGGTTCCATAGATTGAGGCCCCATACTTGCTCCAAGAAATCGAAAAAGTCCAGCCCTCGGAACGGATGATTCTCTTTCTCCTTATGTAAAAGTTCCTTCACTTGCCAACGGGCAAAAAAATCCCACCTCTATTGAAGTCATCTCCTTCCATCTGCTCAGTTCACGAAAAAGTGGCTTCAGAAGGAAGAAGACCATAAGGCCACTCTCGAAACTCCTCGAAACTCAGATAGCTCCACACCACCTCACAGTCCGGTACTAAACCTCCAAACCAGATTCTCCCTCTGTGGACTTCTCCTTCTTTATGAAAAAACTCACCTGCTCCAACTCCAGTGCCAGATCGACACTATTCACCGTGACCGATTCGGGAACTTGGAGAACAGTCGGGGAGAAATTTAAAATCCCCTGCACCCCTGCTTCCACCAAATCATTCGCCACCTCCTGAGCATGTTCTGCGGGAACCGAAAGCACCGCCAAACGCACCTGATTCTTAGCCACGAAGGCGGGCATCTCAGAAACATGACCCACTGGCACATCAATTCCCCGCAACACCACCGCCTCAGGAACTGCATCAAAAGCCGAGATCACCTCAAACCCCTCTTTCTGGAAACCATCATAACGGAGCAAGGCCGCACCTAAGTTACCCACCCCCACCAAGATAACCGGCTGTAAATGCTCCCGCCCCAACACTTCTCGAATGGCATCAGATAGTTCCACAATCGGATAACCCAGCCCGCGAGTCCCAAATGTCCCCAAATACCCCAGATCACGCCGCAACTGTGCCGGATTTACCCCGGCTGCCTTTGCCAAAGTAGACGAGCTCACTGTCTCGATCTGATTCTCATCCAAGCGCCGCAAACAGCGATGATAAATCGAGAGACGGTAAATCGTCTTCCCCGGAATCAGCGGCTTCTCCATTTATTAAAAATCATCCTCGTCCCTTAAAAAGTCAAGAGCCTCCTCCCCCTCAGATAGCGACTAAAATAAGACCATCCAACATCGCCCTAGAACCCAGTTTCAAGATCTCGAAGGCTGGCACCTTCCTTAAGTTGCTGGCGGGGAACTCTATCCAGCAATATCGACGGGGGACTCCCACTAGAGTGACTTTAGAATTTTTGGACAAGCGTATGGAAACGATCATCAATTCATGACTCATAGTACCCTGCTCTCTTCTGAAAATTTATCCCAAGTTCATCCTTGCCAAAACCACAGCTCCTTCCTAGCTTCCGCCATCCATTCCAACTTTCTACTATGTCAAAGCACAACTCACTTAAACGTAAAGGCGGCGCCACAGGTAAACGCTCAGTCATGAAGCGCTTTGAGCGCGTTAAGGTTTTGAAGGAGCGTGGTGAGTGGAAAGAAGGCCAAAGCGCCATCGGCCTTCCTAAAACTAAAGCAGAAGGGTAACCCTCTCTTCCCTCCCGGAATTTCTGGAGGAAACTATTTTTCCGGCGGGGCCATTTCTGTGGCTCCGTCTTTTTTTTGCCATGACTTCATCCAGTTCCTCACCCGCCCCCGTAGGCACCCGCCTTAATAAATACCTCGCCTCCTCCGGCCTCGGGTCACGCCGTAACTGTGACACCCTCGTCCAAGAAGGCCAAGTCATTATCAATGGGGAACCTTGCCTAAATCCAGGCTACCGAGTGCAGCCCGGTGACTTCATTAAAGCGAACGGTAAGCGCATAGAGCCTCTCGAAGTGCAATCCATCGTCATACATAAGCCCGCCGGCCTCGTCTGCACCCGCCACGATGAGAACCACCGCGCCACCATCTATGAACTCCTCCCACCCCGCCTCCATCACCTCGCCCACGTGGGCCGCCTTGACCTAGACTCTGAGGGACTTCTCATCCTCAGTAATGATGGTGAGCTCTCCCAAGCCCTCACCCACCCCAGTCACCGCATTAAAAAACTCTACCAAGTCACCACCGAAAACGCCTTTGAAAACTCGATCCTCAGCCAACTTGAAAAAGGAGTCTACACTGAGGTGGGCAAGGCACGCGCTGTCTCTGTAAAACGCCTCTCCTCACGCCGCATGGAAATGGTTCTCAACACCGGCCTCAAACGGCAAATTCGCTACATGGTCCAAGCCGTCGGTCACCGTGTAAGACGCCTCGTCCGTGTCCGTATCGGTGATCTCACCCTAGACAACCTTAAACCCGGTAAATTCCGCTTCCTTGAGCCCTCTGAGCGCGCCGCCCTCATGGCCCTCTCCGAAAAGAAAGCGACTCGCAAGAAATAGCCCCCATCACCTCACTCGGGAATTGTCCAAATCATTAAAAATCTGTTAGAATCCCATATCATAAATATGAGTCATTCCTTAAAAAATCCCTCCAGCGGAGAAAATATCTTCAAGCCCGCTAAAGAATTTTCTAAAAATGCTCGGATCAAGAGCATGGCGCAATACCAGCGCATGTATCAGGAATCCATCGAAAAACCCGGCATCTTCTGGGCTAAAGAGGCAAGGGAACTCACTTGGCAAAAAAAATGGACTAAAGCACTCAAGTGGAAGGCTCCTTACGCCAAGTGGTTCGTCGGCGGGAAGCTCAATGTCTGCGAAAGCTGCGTAGACCAGCACCTTAGTAATGGCCGCGCCAATAAAGCCGCCATCATCTGGGAAGGTGAGCCTGGTGAGAGTCGCACCCTGACCTACCGGCAACTCCACCGCGAAGTATGTACCTTTGCCAACATCCTCCTTGCCCAAGGAATCCAAGCGAAAGACCGTGTCATGATCTACATGCCGATGACCCCAGAAGCCGTCATCGCCATGCTCGCCTGCGCCCGTATTGGAGCAGTTCACTCCGTCATATTCGGGGGCTTCTCTGCGGAGTCCATCGTGGACCGCCTCGAAGACTGTGAGGCTAAAGCCATCATCACCAGTGATGGCGGATATCGCCGTGGAAAGGTGGTTCCACTGAAAAAAAATGTCGACGACGCCCTAAAAAAGTACAAAAAAATTGAAAGCGTCATCGTCCACCAAAGGATCGGATCAGAGGAGGCACCTGTAAAAATGAAGCGAGGTCGCGACTTCTGGTGGCATGAGCAAGCCGCCCAAGTCTCCTCTAAGCACGAGGCCAAGGCCTTCGACAGTGAGCACCCCCTCTTCATTCTCTACACCTCCGGTTCTACAGGAAAACCAAAGGGCATTCTTCACACCGCCGGAGGCTATCTCACCGGCACCTACGCCACCTGCAAATATATCTTCGATATGCAAGATGACGACGTTTACTGGTGCACCGCAGACGTCGGCTGGATTACCGGTCACTCCTACATCACCTATGGCCCCCTCGCTAATGGCGTCACCCAAGTCATGTATGAAGGAGCTCCTAACTTCCCAGACTTCGGCCGCTTTTGGGACCTCGTTGAAAAGTACCAAGTCAGTATTTTCTACACCGCCCCCACCGCCATCCGCGCCTTCATCAAGGCCGGGGACCACTTCCCCGAATCACGAGACCTCTCCTCACTGCGTCTGCTCGGCACCGTAGGAGAGCCCATCAACCCAGAAGCCTGGAGATGGTACCATTCTAAAATCGGCGGAGAGCGCTGCCCAATCGTCGACACCTGGTGGCAGACTGAAACCGGAGCCATCATGATCTCCCCTCTTCCCGGCTGCACCCCCACCACCCCAGGAACAGCCACCCTCCCCTTCTTCGGTGTCGATGCCGCTATCCTCGATGAAACGGGGCAAGAAGTCGGTCCAAATGAAGGAGGGAAACTGGTCATCCGTAAGCCTTGGCCCTCTATGCTCCGAACGATTTACGGCGATAAAAAGCGTTACCGCAACACCTACTGGGATGACTACCCTGGAATCTACACCGCCGGCGACGGTGCACGCCGTGATAAGAAAGGAAACTTCTGGATTACCGGTCGCCTTGATGATGTTCTAAACGTCTCCGGACACCGTTTAGGCACCGCCGAGGTAGAGAGTGCCCTCGTAGCCCACAAGGTAGTGGCCGAATCTGCCGTCGTCGGGCGCCCACATGAAATTAAGGGTCAAGGCATCGTCGCCTTCGTCACTGTAAAGAGTGGCATAGAGACCTCTGACACCATGGCAAAAGAGCTCCGTGAACACGTGGGCCACATCATCGGAGCAATCGCCAAACCAGATGAAATTTACTTTACCCCCGCACTCCCCAAAACTCGCTCAGGAAAAATCATGCGGCGCCTCCTAAAAGAACTCGTTGCAAGCGGCACAGTCTCAGGGAACATTACCACCCTTGAAGATCACAAAGTCATCAGTGATCTCCAAGAACAGCTAAGAAAATAACGCCCCTGCCATGACTCGCACCCGCTATGCCCTTGCCCTTCTCCTCCAGTCCTTCGGGCTACACCGAAGAACCAAACGGCTGACTGATGCCGCTTTTGAGCTACAACTTATGCAGGACGGAGAAGAAATTCTTGGCCTATCTTGCTGGAAACACATCGAAAAAATCGAAGAACTCTCCATGGAATACTGGAACCTTCGGAAAATGGAACGCGAGGAAAAAGAACTTATGGCTAAGTTAGAGGAGGCTGAAAACACGCTAAACGGGGCACAGAACAAGCGCGCTGAGGTCATGGATCGGTCTAAGGATATCGGAGAAGAGCTACTCCAGAAACGGGACGATTACTTCACCAAGATTGATGAACTTGAAGAACTACGTGAAAATATTTTAGACACAGCCACCCAGACCAAACGTAAACATGCTGCGCTAAAAATGAAGCATAAGGTCCTCCAAGAAGAAGATTCCGACCACGACGATCTAGAAAAGTGCAAAGAAGAACTCAAAGCACTTAAGGCCGAGTTTACCGAGGCCCGCTCCAAGATTTCTGCCACCGAATCCCAAATTAAGGAACAGGAAACCGAGCTCGCAGAACTTCAGGAAGAAATCGACTCCAAGCAGAAAGGATCTAAGGGAGAGGCCACCGAATCATTCTCACTCATCAGTAAAGCCAACCGAGACATCACCACCTACCGTGCAGAACTCGGAGTGCTCAACGATAATCAAGCCAAAGCCTTTCGTGAGGTAGGCCGTTTTCTAAATGTGAATGCCACCCGAGAGGACTGTCGTAAAGCCACGAAAGAACAGCGGGGCATTTTAGAGCAAACTCGCCTCCTCTACCGCTCGATCAATTTAAATCGCAGGCTCGTCGAGCGTTCTACTGGATAACCCCCGTTTCCTTAACCCCCGTTCCCGTGGCTAAAGCCTACGCTCTCTAAAGAAAGAGCGAGGCCCATCGGACCCCGCTCGTTTAAGTACTAATAAAAATTCGCTGAGAAGGGAATTTTAGAAGGAGAACGAAAGAGTTGCACCTCCAATTGTTTCAGCATCTACCCCACCCACTCGGCTAGCGCCATCAACGAAAGACACATAAGGGGAAAATGTCGTCTCCTCACTCAGAGCGAAATCCAGTCCAAAGCTAGCGGTGAAATACGCAAAACCACTACCTGAAGCATAACCACCGTCTCCTTCATCAAGGATCAGACCATAGGTCAAACCAAGATTCGCTGAAACTGTCTCATTGATTTCATAAGAATAACCTAAATTCCCTTCTAAGAGAATCTGATCAGTGAGGATACCTTCAGTTCCAAAGAGAACAGTCAAACCAGCCTCAATATCAGCGATCGTTCCTGAAGCACCGAGGAAAACCTCAGCATCATCCTCACCACTATCATAAGTATAAGCGGTAAAACCGGCAGAAACTGTTACTCCACCGAAGTCCTTAGAAACGGCTGCATAGATATCAAGCTCATCAACGTTCCCGTCCTCGTTATCTGGGGAGATTCCCCAAATTCCTGCTGACCAATCCAGTCCAAACTTCGTGGAACCTGCAAAATCAAGGCCATACTCGTAAGCATCATCACCGAGGTCTACTCCACGGAAAATATATTTACTGTTATAACCAACGTGAAATTCTGACTCAATCTCAGCTTGTGCATTACTGAGAAGCAGACTGGAAGCGCTTGCTAGAATTGTGAATGTCTTTTTCATTGCGGAAAGACTCTAAGCAGTTCGCGTGCCAAATATCAAGATTAAGTTAGCTTGATTTTAGAGAAGAGCTAAAAGTTTAGCTCTCAAGATTATCTGCAATTTGCCAATTCGATCTATGAAAACTTACTCCCTCAGATAAGCAGCTGGGATCATCACACAAGATCCGGGCATAAAAAAAGAACCTAGCAAAAATTTGCTAGGTTCTTTGGATTTTAAAGAATCAAGGTCCTTAAGAGTAAACTAGGAATCAAGGCTGTAGGCCGTTTCGCCATGCTCTGCGGAATCGAGCCCCTCGGATTCCACCTCCTCACTCACCCTAAGACCCACCGTCTTCTTAATGATAAGAACAATAATCACGGTAGCGAGAGCTGACCACACGATGGTAATTCCAAGCGACTTGAGCTGGATCACAAGCTGCTCCATCGGACTGTCTGCCGAGATCCCCATTCCTCCGAATTTCTCTAGACCGAGATAAGCCACCATAAGGGTCCCAAGAATTCCGCCCACACCGTGAACGGCAAACACATCCAGTGAATCATCAATCTTCAACTTATTACGAATGACTCCACACATAAAGTAGCAGATCACCCCTGCCGAAGCCCCGATGATGAGCGCCCCCATAGGGCCTACATTCCCGGAAGCTGGTGTAATCGTAGCCAGACCTGCCACCATCCCAGTCGCTATGCCCACCACTCCAGTCTTACCAGTCTGCATCCGTTCCACGAGGCACCAGACGAGCGAGGCCGTCGCTGCCGAAATATGTGTGACTAGCATCGTCATTCCTGCAGCCTCATTTGCGGCAAGCTGTGATCCAGCATTGAAGCCGAACCAGCCAACCCAGAGTAACGACGCTCCAATCATAACCATCCCTGGGCTATGAGGAGGCTGTAACTGACTCGGAAAACCCTTACGAGGCCCGATCATTTTAGCCAAGACGAGTGCTGAAACCCCTGCTGTGGCATGAACCACGATTCCTCCCGCTAGATCAATCGCTCCCCACTCGAACATGATTCCACCGCCCCACACCCAGTAAACAGCAGGAGCATAAACTAAAACTAACCACAGGGCCGTAAAGACCATCACCGCGACAAATTTCATCCGCTCCACAAAAGCACCCACGATCAAGCCCGGGGTAATGATCGCGAAAGTCATCTGGAACATCACGAATACCGTTTCAGGAATATCTCCCTGACGGCTATCTAGCCCCACCCCCTCCAGAAAGGTTTTCCCAAAACCTCCTAACCACTTGCCACCTTCCTGATGATCAAAAGACATCGTATAGAGGACTGCAACCCATAAGATCGAAGCTAACGCCGCGATCGCATAGCAGTGCATCAAGACCGAAAGGACATTCTTCGCCCGGACTAGACCACCATAAAAAAGAGCCAGTCCCGGAAGAGTCATCATTAGGACCAGAACCGTAGCAGTGATCATCCAGGCTGTGTTTCCCGAGTCGATCGGAGGAAGCTCTTCCGCAGCGAAGAGAACTCCACTCGAGAGAAATAACACCGCAAGGAAGGCTCCTAGCGATTTCATTGTGTGACAGTATTTTTTCATAACTTCTTAAGATTGGCGCCGCTCAAGGGAAGCACCTTAAAGAAAATGGAGCACATTTCATGCCATTAATGAATCTCATTCATCTACCGATGGCACAACCACTGCTCACTGCCATTCTGTTCAATAAGAACCCACGATAAAATGCGAAAGCTAATACAACAAATGACAACAGTTTGGCTGCTGACCCTAGCAGTCCTCTTCACTGGATTCGGCGCAGCGAACGCGGAAACCTTTGATCCATCCGCCGAAGAATACCAAGTAAGCGCTGAAATGCTCGACTCGGAGCACGCAGACTATGATGAAGGCGCGGTTGATCTAATTGGACAACAGCTCTTTCGCTTCATCGAACTAGGTGGCGAGCTTTCATCCTTCTCTAGTGAGCAAAAATCAGCAATGGAGGGCTACTACGACCGCTACGAAACCACTCCATTCTTTGGCCTCAGTAACCTCTGGATCCTACTTTCAGCCTTCCTAGTGTTCATCATGCACCTCGGATTCGCCACGCTCGAATCAGGACTCACCCAGAAGAAAAACACCGTAAATATCCTCTTTAAAAACGTCTTCATCATTTGCTCAGGCCTCCTTCTTTATGCTGCCTATGGCTTCAATGGAATGTATCCCGGAGACTTCAACGGTTTCTTCGCATGGGGTTCTCAAATTTCTAATGCAGACTATGGCAGCACAGACATCTCTTACGGTGGCACAGGACTCTGTCAGACTGGTTTTGCCGACTTTATCTTCCAAGCGATGTTCGCTGCAACTGCAGCAACGATTGTCTCCGGAGCAGTTGCTGAGCGGGTTAAGCTCGGATCCTTCATGCTCTTCGCTGTCTTACTCGTTGGGTTTGCCTACCCCATCACCGGCTCCTGGAAATGGGGTGGCGGTTGGCTTGATCAAAAAGGTTTCTATGATTTCGCCGGATCTTCTGTGGTTCACGGATTCGGTGGATTCGCAGCTCTTGCTGCTGTCATCCTTCTCGGTGCCCGAAAGGGAAAGTATACCAAAGACGGCGTGAAACCCATCCTCGGTCACAGTATGCCGCTTGCCAGTATCGGGGCGATTCTACTATGGTTCGGATGGTTCGGATTTAACGGAGGGTCCGTGCTTTCCGCCGATCCAAGTTCGATTTCCTATGTTATTGTGACAACGTCACTCGGAGCTGCGGCAGGTGGACTCGTGGCCATGTGCACCTCATGGCTTGTCCTTAAAAAGCCCGATCTTTCTATGGCCCTTAATGGACTCCTCGCTGGACTCGTAGGCATCACAGCGGGCGCGGACCAGTTTACGCTCATCGGCGCGGTCATTGCAGGAGGGATTGGAGGAGCTCTCGTTGTCTTCTCAGTTCTCTTCTTCGATAAAATCAAAATTGACGATCCTGTCGGAGCGATCTCAGTCCACGGAGTCGTTGGCATATGGGGAACCATTGCAGTCGGCCTAAGCTTCCTCACCAAAGCGGACTGCGAAGCCACTCTCGGAGTTCAGATCCTTGGTACACTTGCCATCGGAACTTTTGCCTTCGTATTCACCTTCATCGTCTTTGGAATCCTGAAAGCCACTATGGGAATCCGTGTCAGTGAGGAAGAGGAGTATGAGGGACTCGATGTTGCGGAACACGGAGTTCCAGCTTACGCTGAGTAGAATACTCTAGGCTGAATCAGCCTCTTAGCCATTTCAAAGACCGCAGCTCTGTCTGCGGTCTTTTTTTATCTCCCGATAAACTTGGTAAACCACTCGCGCCCTTCCCCATTCCTGCGAATGATCTCTTCAGGAGTCATGGCCCCTTAATTACCGATTTATAAATTCCGTGAAAATTGGCCAAATTTTACTCCCAGCCCAAATCCCAAAAATCCCCAAAATCCCTTCGATCACTGGAGGAGCGGGCAAAGGCAACTTGAATGCGGTGAAAATTAAGCCAACGATTAAACCGGTCCCCAGAGAAGCTAAAGCGAGTGTCATGCCAGCAGCCTCTCTCACTGCTCGTAAAGTCACAATCTCAAAGCACCCACGCTCGGGGTCCACTCTAATGTCCGCGCCGCTCTTTCTCTGCGAGGATCCAGCCTCGGTCTCCCTTAGAGATAAGCTTCGTGCTCGTCTTCACCACATTGCCATCTGGCTCAGTGAGCCAAACCGCCCCACTCTTCTCATCAAAGCGACTTAACTTAGCAAAAACCAGACCCCGCTTAGTTCCGGTCCATTCGCGGTATCCCTTCCTCGCCAACTTCCGTTCATAGACCTCCCGGTTATGCTCGATCGTCAATGCCGCATCCTTCAACTTTCCCCATAATTCAGAGTCCCCACCTCGGGAGTATCCTCGCTCACTAAAATACACGCCACCATCTGGCTGCAGGAGAACGAGCGTAGGGTAGCCCAAGACGCGATATTGCTTCTTTAACTTTTTAGCGTAATTCCTGCGGTCGATCTCCTCTCCTTCGAAGCGGACCTTATTATCGACCCCACCGGAGGCATCCACCTTCAAGCGAATGATATTTTCCTTCGCCCAGTCTCCGAATTTATGCGTTGAGAAAAGCTCGCGGTTTAAAGTCACACAGCGCGGACTCGCTGGAGACCCCGTCCGTGTGAACCACATTAACACCGGCTTACCCTTCCGCATCGATTCCCGCCTCGCTTCTCGATAACTCAAGAGCCAAGCCTCCTTCTTCTCCGGCTTAGTCTCAAAGACTTTATCAAAAGGGATGTCCGCATTAGGATCCTCCCCAGACGACCAGACAATCTTATCATCTGAAGGTAAGAGAAATCCACCTGCCACCACCCCTTCACCCACTCGCCCGGAAAGATATCCTGCCTGCTCAGGCGCCTCATCACCCAGCGCCGAGTCTTCATTCGGCTTACTCACCTTAGCAAAGGGACTACCAGCCACCCCACCGCTCTCACCCTCCGTGAAGCGCTCCTTCTTTGCCGTCTTAGGTTTAATCGTCGGCACCTTTAAGAGCTCCGAGCAAGAAGATAACGCAGTCCCACAAGCAGCTAGAACGTGAAAACTCAGCTTCATGAAGATAAGTCTATCACTTCCAGCCCAGCGCGAAAAGCGAGCAATTTAAAACCAATCATCCCTTCACCTCTTTCACTCCATCACTGCTCACCGGCGGATGCTTTTTAATAAATTCTACAATCTCGCCGACCTTATCACTCAGATGTAAGTAATCTTTATAATGCCTCCCTTCCGCGAGAGTCTGCACCGTCTCCCACAGCGGAGTGTCCTGCGTATATCGCTCCGAGTTTAGAAACACCATCGGACTCACTTCCCCCAGACTGGCATAGTGATTCTGGCAAGCATCTTGGAAAATCTCCTGTGTCGTCCCTGCTCGCCCCGGTGCGAAAATCACCCCATACCTCGCAATTGCTAGGAGTCCATCCTCACGGATGCTATTTGAAAAATACTTCGCCACGTACGCGGAAAACATATTCGTAGGCTCGTGACCGTAGAACCAAGTCGGAACCGCAAGACTAGAGTGGCCCGTAGGATACTTCTCTATCACCTGGCTCGCCGCATCTATATAACCCTCGTCCGTATACTTCGGTGCCCGTGCTAACTCATCTAAAACTTGATCTAAGGCCTCCTCACTCAGGTCCGCCAGATAAGCCCCTAGATTAGTCGCCTCCATAATCCCCGGTCCACCACCACTCGCGATAAAGAAACCCTCCGCAGTCAAGGCACGCGCCAAGTGAGCGACCTTCCGGTAAGAGGAGTCATCTCTTCCCGTGCTGTGCCCTCCCATGATCGCCACCACCTTTTTTTTCCCATCCTTCTCAGTCCGCCCCTCTAAGAGATCAGTCAGACCATCGTCGATCGCATGATCATGCAGCCGCTCCGCCAGAGCTTCCACAATGTCAGGATCTTTCTTCCCGTACTTCACGAAGTGGTCATAAATCCTCTTATCCAGACTAAGATCTTCCTCCTCACTCCATCCCTCCATCAGCTCCTCTCGCGTATAAAGCTCCGGTCGATAAGGATTATACGGAAGCCCCCCGAACTTAGGAAAAACTAAGGCTCCTTTTTCAATCAAATCACACAGCGAGAGACCCACTGGGAACCGACAGCCTAGAAAAACCGCACCTTGGCACTCGATCTCCCTCCAATCGAGATCCACCTCCCGTAAATCCAGTCCCTGAATCACAGCGCAGTTCAAATTGCTTCCTTGCCTCAGCAAGCGGTCAAGCGAATCCAGTTCACGTACAATCGAGCATTTCATTATTTAATCACATTAGGTTTAAGAACTCCCACATACGGGAGATTACGATAGCGTCCACCATAGTCTAGACCATAGCCCACCACAAATTCAGCCTCTATTTTAAAGGCCGAATAATCAGCCTCCACCTCAGTGGCACGCGGCTTATCCTTCGTCAAAAGGACGCAAGTCTTCACCTCACGCGCCCCCATCTTAATGAGCCTCCTCGAGACCGCCTCCAGCGTCTGCCCCGTATCTAAAATATCATCGATAAGAAGCACGCAGCGGCCCTTCACCTCAGGGAGTTTTTGATCTAAAAAATCGACCCGTCCCGTGCTCTCGATGCCACCATGGTAACTCGCCACATTCAGGCACTCGATCTCTAAACGCAGTGGCACTCGGCGTAAAAGGTCCGCCATAAACACGAGTGCCCCTTTTAAAATACCCACCACTTGGAGCTGCTCCTCAGATGCGAAGTCTCTCTGGATTTTCTTTGCAATGACACCCAACCGCTTCTCTATCACCTCCTCAGTGATTAACACCCGCTCAACATCCTCATGCATTAGATCAGCTAAAAGAAGCCACCCAGCGAAGTCCATTAAAATACCTTTCCCCTCTCCCCGGCCTACGAGATCATCTTGCGGAATTGCTCCGCTCTCCCATTCCTAGTAAAAGCACTCCATCATGCCGTCCATCCTTATTGTCGAAGATGAAAGCCCCATCGCAGACACCCTCATCTACGCGCTCGAAACTGAGAACTTCTCCACCACTCACGTCAAGACAGCCCAGAAAGGGCTCGAACACTTCGACTCACATGCCCCAGACCTTGCCGTGCTCGATATTGGACTCCCGGATTTTACGGGATTCGACCTCTGCCGTAAAATCCGCACCCTTTCAGACGTTCCGATCCTCTTTCTCACCGCTCGTGACTCCGAGGTGGATCAAGTCTTAGGTCTAGAACTCGGTGCTGATGATTACGTCACCAAGCCCTTCTCACCCCGCGCCGTAGTCGCCCGCATTCGGGCCATCCTCCGCCGTGGTCATCCCCCCCTCCCAGAAAAATCGAACGAGCTCCTCTACCACCATGCCGATACCATGAGCATCACCTGCTGCGGAACCTCCTTAGACCTCACCGCTCATGAGTATAAACTCCTCGCCATCCTTCTCTCACAGCCCGGCCGCGTCTTCACCCGCGAGCAGCTCCTAGAGCAAGCTTGGGAGGACCCCGGATCTGCCATGGATCGCACCATCGACGCCCACATTAAGGCCCTCCGCGCAAAACTTCGCAAGCACTCCGAAGACGCAGCCCAGACCATCCAGACACGCCGGGGCCTCGGCTACACCCTCGTCTTTTAAAAGACGATACGATCCCCCTACACGATTGCCGCATCTCCCCCTCTTTTTCTAAAGCACTTCAAACCCTCACTCCATCTCCCAAGCATGCGTCTCACCCGCGTCACCCTCTTCCTCATCACCCTCATCATCGGACTCGGCTTCTATCGCCTCTCCGACTACCTTCTCGAAGACCTAGAATTCCAGACCCTCCAGGCCACTGAAGAGTCCATGATCGACTCGGCCCAACTCCTCGCCAACTACGTCGAAAACGAGCAAGACCTCGCCAAAATTTTCGACGGCCTTGCAGAACGTCAATTTGAAGCCCGCATCTTTGCCGTGCTTAAAAATAAAGTAGGCATTAACGCCTACCTCACAGACCACGAAGGCATCGTCCTATTCGACAGCCTCCACCCGGAAAATGTCGGGCAAGATTTCTCACAATGGAGTGATGTCTTTAAAACCCTAAAGGGAGAATACGGCGCCCGCTCCACTCGCCTCATCGAGGATGATCCAGACTCCTCAGTCATGTACGTCGGCGCTCCCATCCACCGCCAAGGTAAAATCGTCGGTTGCCTTTCTATCTCAAAATCCCAGCGTGATATCTTCCCTTTCGTTCATGACCGCCGCCAAACTATCATCTCGGCCCTCGTCCTCATCGGCCTTGGTATTCTCTCGCTCATCGTAGCGGTCTTTATTTGGCTCTTCCGCCCCATCGGGAAACTCACCAGCTACGCCCGTGCGATCACTCGTGGAGAACGCCTCGCCAGGCCACAGGTCGGTCAGGGCCGCGAGGTCAATACCCTCGCACGGGCCCTGCACGACATGCGCGAATCGCTCGAGGGTCGCCAATACGCAGAGCGCTACATTCAGACTCTCACTCATGAGCTGAAATCTCCCCTCGCAGCCATCCAAGGCGCCGCCGAACTCCTAAATGAGGACATGCCTCAAGCGCAGCGAGACCACTTCATCCACAACATCCACTCCCAAACAAAACGCTGCCAAGATCTCATTCATAATCTCCTCCAGCTCTCTGCCCTAGAAGCCCAGACTCACCTTAAAGATTCTCACTCCTTCGACCTAGTCATCTGCTGTAAAAAAAGCCTCCAAGAAATGACCGCTCTTGCCGAAGCATCTCATGTCACTTTTCAAAGCACACTTCCAGACACTGTCCCTTTTTTTGGGAATGAACCCCTCCTAAAGTCTGCCCTAAATCATCTCCTCCAAAACGCGATCCAATTCTCCCCTAGACAAGGAACTATCACTTTCAAACTCACACTTGATGATGCTGAAATCACCCTCGAAGTCAGGGATGAGGGAAGAGGCATCGAGACCTTCGCCGCCGAGCGCGCCTTCGAGCGCTTCTACTCATTTCGCCAAGAAGACTCGGCAAAGGGGAATGGCCTAGGCCTAGCCTTCGTGAAAGAAGTGGCTGAGCTCCACCAAGGAAGTGCCGCAATCGCGCCCACCCTTCCCTCCGCCCTCACCTCTTCAGAGGAAAAGCGCGGGACAAGGGTCACCATCACCCTACCTCTCATAAACTCTGCACTCCAAAACTCTTAGAAGCTCCATAAGCCTTATGATAATAATTCCCACCCTCACCCGTTAATTACTCTTCCTAAGAGATCACAAGAAATCATTCCTCCTTGGGTCATCTCACAACGGCCCAATTTTTTTCTAAGATCTCTAGATCACCTCAACCTATTTAAAACTTATCTATTAGACACTTAGAAGGGTCATAAATGCTTCTGAAATAAAATATCCCAAGCCCCTAGTAAAAAAAATTTGACCTGAGGCACGGCTGCTGCAATTGTCATACATCTCAGTTTAAGAAACTATGAAATATACATCCTATCTTATCCTCAGCTCCGCTCTCATCGGAGCTCCCGTGACACACGCTGCAATCACCGCAGTGAATTCAGCAACTGCTCCAGCAGGACACATCCCCAGTGGGATCGTCGCCGGTTCCAACACAATCGATGGCGTCACCTTCAATAATCCAGGGGCAGCCCTCGCTCCTTCTACCATCGTTCCTGGAAACGCCACGACCACATTTAACTTCTTAGATGTGCCAGCTGGATCTCCGGCTCCCGGTGTGGGAGGCTTCACCCTCCAATTTAATGACCTTCATGATGGCCCCGGAACCTCTTCCCTCATCATCAACGCGACGACTCTGAGTGGACAGACCGTTTCACTCGTCAATCTGGAAGGCGCCGGAGGTGGAAATCCTTCCATCGGCGGTGGCGCAACTGGAAACTTCCAGTGGGCCACATCTACTAACGGAGGACCTCTCGTTAATTCAGGTGTTTTTGTTCCTCTCGGACAGGCCACATCAAGCTTCTTCACCTTAACTGCAAATAGCGGAAGTGATCCAATCGTTTCTGCCAACTTCACATGGGCATCACCCGGTGGCAATGACGGTGCCATTTTTGAGGGAGTTTCTATCATTCCGGTTCCTGAGCCTTCGACTTCTCTCCTTGCTTCCCTTGCTCTCCTCGGCGGAGCACTGAGAAGAAAGCGCTAGTCTTAGTATATCTCATTGTCTAACTCTTGGGCGGTCTTAAAGGCAGCCCAAGAGTTTTTTTTACCCTCTCCTCCCCAGATCTTTAAAAAGGCATTTCTAGTGTCAAACTAGAAGTCAGACTGGGACTTCACCTCAGCTCCTTAAAGAAACAGAAGTGATGCCTATTTTTTCTAAGCATCCAGCTTCAGGGCTGCTTTCTGGGCAGCAGATTTAGGTCCACTGTCTTTGGCGGTCTCACTGGTGAGGCGCATTCCTACCGGTTTTGAGACTCCGAATTCTTCCATGGTGACGCCATACATGACATCAGCCCGCTCCATGGTGCGCTTAGAGTGGGTGACGATGATGAACTGACTCTGATCGATAAATGCATCTAGCACCTTGAGGAAGCGGCCAATGTTTGACTCATCCAGTGGGGCATCCAGCTCATCCAGCACACAGAAGGGGCTAGGCTTTACCATGTAGATGGAGAAGAGCAGGGCCACGGCAGTCATGGAACGCTCTCCACCAGACATGAGGGAGATAGATTGCAGTTTTTTACCCGGCGGTTTCGCGATGACTTCAATGCCACATTCTAGGGGGTCGCTCTCGTCTTGAAGGATGAGGTCCGCAGTAGCTTTCTCCCCAAAGAGGCGCTTAAACATGGACTTAAAATTCTTACTGACGGCGTGGAAGGTCTCGGCAAAGAGTCGCTCGGACTCGGTATTAATCCGGTCGATAATTTCGAGGAGTTTTTCCTTAGAGTTCACGAGGTCATCGTGCTGATTTCTGGTGAAAGTGTGGCGTTCTTCCAGCTCATCAAATTCCTCAATGGCATCGAGATTCACCGGACCCATGGAATCCAGACGGCGTTTTAGATCTGCGACGATGGCCTCGACAAAGTCCCAATCAGGGTGCTTTTCCCCAGTAATCTGGGCGATCGCCTGCTCCTCTTGCCCAGCCTCACTGGCCTCACTTGCGCTTTCTGCCTGATCATCTGGTGACAAGTTAGCAGGGGCTTTGATTTCGCTCTCAGGGCCTGATCTCGCACGGCTCTTTTTCTCAAGCTCCTTGCGCTCATTGATACAGGCGATGAGTCCGTGCGCATCTGGGCGGAAGAGAGAGAGATCCACCTGATGGCGCTCCATGGTGCCATTCACTAAGTTTTCTATGCGCAGATCTAGCTTGGTGCAGGAAACCTCTTCTTTACTGATTTGGCTGAGGACTTGGCTCTGGTGGTGGCGGAGTTCAGAGAAGCTGGCCTCCGCTTCTTCAATGCCACGCGCAAGGGTCTTACGCTGCTCATCAGAGAGGCTTAGTTCTCCGCTGAGCTGCTTCACCTCTTCTTGATACTGGGTGACTTCTATAAGGAGGCCTTGGTTCTCGGTCTCCCCTTTTACGATCCGTTCTTTCGCCGTGGAAATTTCATTTTTTCGGCGGGTATTGAGCTCGGCGAGTTCGCGAATCCGTCGGCTCATCGGGTCCTGTTCACGAGCAGCAGAATCACGGGCCTGTTTTTCTACGGCAAGTGCGGTGCGGGCCTCATTCGTCCGCTCACGGGCCTCGTTTTCCCTCTTCATGACCTCCTCCACTTGAGCGGAGAGTTTACGGCTATCATCCTCTAAGGCATTCAGACGCTCACGGGCGCGGGCCAGCTCATTCTCAAGAGCTGAGCGGCTATCAGTCGCCGTTTTTTCCCGCCCCCCTAGATCTTCTCGCTCCCACTGGTTATTCCCGACTTTGGAGTCGATGCCATCAGCCTCTCGCTTAGCGAGTTTCAGCTGGCCTTGCAGGGTGGAGTCTTCGACTCGGTGACGTTGCAATCGGTCTTTAGCTTGCTCGAGTTCCTCACGCAGCTCCTTAGTGCGTGCCTCGCAATCACAGATATCTTTCTCCGCCGCCTTCTCAGCCGCTGCGAGTTCTTTCACCTCATGGGAGAGTGCTTCGATCTCGTTACGGCGTTTGAGCAGCGAGTTGTCTTTCCCGCCACTAGAACCTCCGCGTAGGACACCCTCGGGCGTTAAAAGCTCGCCTGCTTGTGTGACGAAGGTGAGGTCCGGGTAGGCGGCACGAAGCTGTAAAGCTGTGGCCCGCTCTGGGACGATGAGGACTTTAGCGAGGAGTTGCTCCATGAGCCCCGTGAACTTGGCATCCACCGTGACGACATCAAGAGACCAAGCGGAGGCGCCTTCTGGGAGGGCCTCAATCTGGGTGCCTTGTGCGGCGGGAAGTAGACTCTCAGGTAAGATGGCAGCACTGCCTTTTTTCCCATCCACAAGGCGCTCGATGATGGAGTCTGCCAGCTCTTCATCACGGACGATGATGGCTTGAAGATACTGAGAAAGGGCAGACTCTACTGCGATGGCATACTCATCTGGTGCCTTAAGAGCAGCTCCGAGAAGACCAGTGATACCGGGCTTAATAAGGTCCGGATCATTCAGGCCGCGCAGGACAGCTTGGGTGCCTTTTTCTAAGCCCTCCCCACTCTCTACAAGCTGCCTAAGGACATCTAGGCGGGAGCTCTTCTGCGAATGAGCACGACTTGCCACGGTGGCAGCCTTACGGGCTAAGTCTAGTGAAGCTCGTACTTCCTCAAACTCTCTCTGCGTCTTCTCACGAGCTTCTTCTAAGCTAGGAAGGGTCTTCTGATGTTCTTCTAAAAGGGTGATGAACTGGTCCCGCTCCGCAATCACCCTAGCCTGCTCTACGCGGAGTCGCTCAGACTCGTCCTCCAGCTGCTTCATGCGCTCCTTGTTACCCTCCATCTGGCTGAGTGCACTCTCGATCTTAGCCTGTGAGCTGGCAATAATTTGCTGTGTGGCATTGGCCTCTGCCCTCACTCGGCGGAGCTGGTTTTCTAAGTCCTGACGTTCTTGGACAATGGCGCCGGAGGCTTGTTGGCGTTCTTGCGCTTGGGACTCTTTATCGCTAATTCGTTTTTCTAGATCCTCGAGGGAAGCTTGGCTTTGTTGCAAGGTTTCTTGCTGCTCGGCGAGGCTGAGGTCTGTGGCGGCGATGTCTTTCTCATTCTGTTGCAGCCGCTCGGCGAATTCCCCTCTGCGTTCATCGTTAAAGGCGATACGGCTTTGAGCCGCTGAGATGGCATTTTTTTTATCTGACAGGCGCTGACGAAGGGCGGAGAGTTCGGCATCAAGGGCCTGCGCTTTATCGCGAGCATTGACTACGGCAGCCTCTTTTTGAGGGAGTTCATTCTCGAATTCATCTCGCTTTTTAAAGAGTGATGAGAGTGAGACGAGGAGCTCTTCACGCTCTCCACTGAGCCGCTGCCATAGCCGGTGACTCAGATGGGTGTCTAGAATGGTGACATCCTTAGCAAGAGCCTGATAGCGGCGCGCCTTAGAAACCTGCCGCTTCAGCGAATTTATGCGCCGTTCTTGTTCTGCTAGGACGTCAGACACTCTGAGGAGATTTCCCTCCGTGTATTCTAGTTTTCTGAGGGCTTCTTTTTTCTCCTTCTTAGACTTAGTAATTCCTGCGGCTTCTTCGAAGACTTGGCGGCGATCTTCTGGCTTCGCAGAGAGAAGCATATCGATCTTCCCCTGCTCCATAATAGAATACGAAGAACGACCGATTCCGGTGTCCATGAAGAGATCACCAATATCACGAAGACGGCAGCGGGTATTATTAATCAAATATTCTGATTTTCCGTCTGCAAAAACCCGGCGTGTGATAGAAACCTCATTATAGTCCGTCTTCAGCGCTTCTTCACAATCCGCCAAAGTGAGGGTGACTTCCGCCATCCCCAGCTTCTTGCGCTTCTCAGAACCATTAAAAATAACGTCTGCCATCTCTCCCCCACGCAGGGCCTTCGCTGAGGTCTCTCCGAGGACCCAGCGAATGGCATCCACCACATTCGACTTCCCACAACCATTTGGGCCAACGATGCCGGTGACGCCCTCAGCAAACTCAAAGCGAGTTTTATCGGCGAAGGACTTAAAGCCGTGGATATCGAGGGATTTGAGATACATGAGAGGGTGTGATTAAGAATTAAAGGCGAGGACAAGTTCCGCCCGTTTCGGGTAGACGTGGAGTCTAAAAGACCAAGTCTTCCATCTCAAGGAAAGGCAGGGAGAAACACTTCATATTGTGTTGTTTTAAAAAAACAACACAATATATTGTGCGTTTTCACATTTCGGCTAGCTGAAGCAATTCGCAAAAAATTCGGAATTTTTCACCCCCAGAGCCACCCTACTCCCCTTAAAACACACCTACCCTCCAAAGAAATTCGTAGGGAGTCCCGTCACTCCGAGCCCCTTAATCACGAATATCCTCCCCGCATGCTCTTCTTTCTCGGTCTTATGAACCCCTGTTGTCACGTAGAGGTCTGCTAGGTCTGGTCCCCCGAAGGCACAGGCTGTCGTCTCCAAACAAGGCAGCTCTACCCGCTGTATCTCATACCCGCTCGCTGGATCAAAACTCGTGACACAAGCCCCATGACAGAAAGCGATCCAAAGGTGACCTTTTTCATCGATCGCCATACCATCAGGAGAGCTCTCAATATGGTTCAGCGACACGACGCGGTGCGGATTTGTCAAAACACCGTCCTGATAGTCGAACGCCAGAACTTCTTTCTTCGGGGTATCGATGTAATAACAAGTCTTCCCATCAGCGTTCCACACGATGCCATTAGAATTCGTCACCGGCCCGTAAGCCTTAGTCACCGCTAAATCTGGCGAAAGCCGGTAGAGGTCAGCATCACCCTCCTTCTTGACCAAGCTAATGGTCCCTGCAAAAAAATGACCATCCGGAGCGCACTTGCCGTCATTAAAACGATTATTCTCTTTCTCTGGCTCAGGATCAGTAATTGCGCTCACCTCACCCTCCTCACTCAGGAAAAAGAAACCCTGGTCGCCCGCTGCCACAAATCCTCCACTCGCCCGAGGCACCACCGTCCCCACCCGCTGTCCTACTTTCCAAATCACCTCATCTCCGGTCTCGGGATTAAAGGAAATGACCTTATGTGACTCAATATCCACATACACCAAACGCCCATTTACCCAAATCGGCCCCTCTCCCCAAGTCGACCTATAAGTCCCAATCGCTTCAACTGTCATTCCTGCACCAAATCTCTAACGCACTCATTTGTCCAGAATTTCACTGTAATTCTCACTCTCCACCCGCCATTGACACAGGACTTATCCTTAACATCGTCAACCGTGCAGGAGCCTTGACAAATCCAGCAATAACTGGCAACCCAAAGGGGCAGGGAACTTTTCCCACCCCCACATTTAACAAACCCTCACTCAACCCCACCTCACCTACCCTTCTCATGTCACAAGGTATCTCCGCTTGGATCTGGTTCGCCCTCTACACCGCAGTGCTACTTGGGCTCGCAGGGTATGGCTGCCACCGCCTCACCATTCTTTACCTCTACTTTAAGCACGGTAGGAAACGGCCTATGCCCGAGCGGGAATTCCAAGAAATGCCCCTCGTGACGATCCAGCTCCCAGTCTTTAACGAGATGCACGTCGTGGACCGACTACTCGGTGCCGTAGCCGCACTCGACTACCCTCAAGATAAAATCCAGATCCAAATTCTCGACGACTCAACCGACGAAACCGTCAATATCTCTCAAGCCGGCGCCGCCCGTCTCCGCGAACAGGGCTTCGATGCAGAATGCCTCCACCGCAGTGACCGCACAGGATTTAAGGCTGGAGCTCTTGAAAACGGCATGAAGGTCGCCAAAGGAGACTTCATCCTCATTCTTGATGCTGACTTCGTCCCTAATCCGGACCTTCTCCAAGAAACCATCCACCACTTTACTAACGATCAGATCGCCCTCGTTCAGACCCGCTGGGGACACCTCAACCGGAACTATAACGCCCTAACACGTGTCCAAGCCCTTTTCCTAGATGGCCACCTCGAACTAGAGCAAACCGCCCGTAACCGCTCTGGTCGCTTCTTCTCCTTTAATGGCACAGGTGGCATCTGGCGTAAGTCTGCGATCGAAGACGCAGGCGGCTGGGAACATGACACCCTCACCGAGGACATGGACTTAAGCTACCGCGCCCAGCTGAAAGGGTGGAAATTCATCTTTCTTAAAGAAGTGGAAACCCCTGCCGAGCTCCCTGTGGATATGGCTGGCTTTAAAAATCAGCAACACCGCTGGACCAAAGGCTCTATTCAGTGCTGTAAAAAATGCCTCCCCTCCATCTGGAAAAGTAAATACCCACTTGCAGTAAAATTAGAGGCCACTGCACACCTCACTGCCAATTACGCCTACCTCCTCCTCATCGCCCTCTGCTTCCTCATCTTCCCTAAAAATCAGTGGGGTCCAGACTTCGGCCCTCTTGGTAATCTTCTTATCAATGCCCCCATCTTCTTTTTCTCCTCCATCTCTATCGTCTTCTTCTACGCCGTAGCCCAAAAATCCCTTAACCCCAAAACATGGCTAAGAGAAATCTGTTACCTCCCCCTTCTTCTTGCCCTCGGCATCGGCATGGCCGTCAATAATGCCAAAGCTGTCATAGAAGCCATGATGGGCCATGAAACGGGCTTCGTCCGCACCCCTAAATACGGTATCGAAGGCACTGAGAAAAAAGAAATCAAAAAAAGTGGCTATAAAGCCCTGAAGAGCCTCACCCCGATCGCCGAGCTCCTATTCGGCCTATTCTTCCTCTTCGTCGTTCTGGAAGCCGCCTTCTCAGGAAATTGGCCATCGGCAATCTTACTGCTTCCCTTTCCAGTCGGTTTCTTTTATACTTCTTTAAATTCAATAGGACAAATGCATTATTTGCTCCAATTTTTGCCCTTTCTTTCGAAGAAACATTAATTCAAACTTTCGCCTCCCTTATGCGCCTCTTTAAGTCGATCACCCTTGTGTTCTTTACCAGCCTCCCCTTGTTTCTAGCAAGTTGTGGCTCTAAACCAGACGACCGAACTAGCCAGATGGTTGTCAGCGTAAGGGACCAGAAAATGCTCCTCGTTAAAAATGGGAAACCTATCAAAGCCTATCCCATTTCCACCTCGAAATTCGGACTAGGAAGCCAGAACGGGAGTAATCGCACCCCCCTCGGTAATCACGTCATCGCTAAAAAAATTGGTGGTGGAGCACCTAAAGGTGCCGTTTTTAAAAGCCGTCGCCGGACTGGCGCAATCGTCAAACCTAACACCCCAGGGCGAGACCCCATCGTCACTCGTATTCTCTGGCTCAGTGGCCGCGATAGCCATAATCGTAACACCTTCGGTCGCTGTGTTTACATTCACGGGACTCCTGCCGAGCATAAGATAGGCAGTCCCGCCTCCTACGGCTGTATTCGCATGAAATCGAATGATGTCATTGACCTCTATCGCCGAGTTGGTGTCGGCTCGGGCGTTAAAATCATCCGTGGATCACTCGATACGATCAAGGCAGGCCGCACCTACTACGCCCGTAATGGTGGAAAGCTACGAGCCAATGCCACCCGCTGGTAAAAGTCATTCCGCTACCCTACGTGTCATCTAAACTAGACCACCACGTCCTACGCGAGCTGCCTCCTCAGGAGCTGCTCGCTTTTTTAAAGACCCATCTCGCCGAGAGTAACCAGACCCTACAGCAGCTTCACCTTGCGGGGCAAGACGGCCTCGCTCATGCCGAAGCACGCTCTGCGGCCACAGATCAACTCATTAACGCCCTCTACCAAACATTCCTGAAAGAAGGTCAAGAGACACCCCAACTCGCCCTCCTCGCTAACGGCGGATATGGCCGCGGTCTGATGAACCCCGGGTCTGACATTGACCTCCTCTTTCTCACCGCCACCTCATCTCAGAAAATCCCCAAAAAAGACTCCGAACTCATCAAGGAAATCCAGCACATCATCTGGGATCTCGGCTTTAAGTTCCTACCCTCCACCCGCTCCATTTCTGAATCTCTTGCCGAAGCAAAACGAGAGCCACAGTCACGCACCGCCCTCTTTGACTCCCGCCTCATTGCTGGCTCCAGCACCCTCTTTGAGAAATTCAAAACCCGCTTCCGAAAAAACTGCATTGAAAAGGACAAAGAGACCTTCTTTGAAGAGCGTAGTCTCGACGTCATAAAACGGCACGCCAAGTGGTCCCACACCGTCTTTCTCCAAGAACCTAATATCAAAGAAAGCCCAGGCACTCTTCGCGACTATCATAACCTAGACTGGATCATCGATGCAGAAGCCCACACCCGCTCTATGACTGAGCTCGTAGGGCGTCACATCCTGAGCCGCCTCGCACGGCGAGAACTCAAGGACGCCTTCAACTTCCTCCACCGCGTTCGCAATGGACTCCACTATCATGACAAGGGGAATGACATTCTCACCCTCCGTTTCCAAGGTGTCCTTGCTGACGAATTCGGCTACCCTGAAAAATCAATCCTACGCCGGATTGAGTCATTCATGCGTGACTACTACACCCACGCACGAAACGTTCACAACCACACTAAATCAGTCTTCGAAATTTTCGAACTCCAACATTCCGAACACCTGAGCCACGGACTCCGCTCTAAACTCACCTTCGGACTCATCAAGAGGAAACAAAAGACCCTTGAAGACTACACCATCCGTAATGGCCGCCTCTTTCCCAAACGCAAAACCATCTTTGAGGAAAATCCCGACCGCCTGCTCCGCCTCTTCCTCTACTGCCAAAAGCACGACGTCCGCCCCTCTCCCCCACTGAGGAAACTCATAAAAAACCACTGGCACCTCATCGACAAATCCTTCCGCAGTAAAATCGCCAACCGCGATGTCTTCCGCGAAATTCTAGAAAAAAAAGGACAAGTTGCACGCACCCTGCGCCTCATGCACCGCTCCGGAGTTCTTGGGCGCTATCTTCCTGAATTTGGAGCTCTCGACTGCCTGGTCCAGCACGAATTCTTTCACCGCTACACCGCAGATGAGCACACCCTCCGCTGCATTGATCAACTCGACGCCCTCGTCGATGATGAAGACCCACGCCACTCCATCTACCGCGACCTCTTCCTAAAACACCCTGACCCCTACGCCCTCTACACCGCTCTCATTCTCCACGACACCGGCCGGGCTGAAAACGTCCGTGAACATATTGATGGATCTGCCATCCTCGCTGCCCGCCTTTGCAAACGGCTCAAGATTACCGGCGGTCGTCGCGCCCTCATCATGTTCCTCGTGGATCACCACCTCACCCTCTGGCGCTTTGCCACTAAAAAGAACATTGATGACCCAGAAGTCATCCAAGAATTTGCCGACCTCATGCAGGATCGTCATCGCCTTGATGCCCTCTTACTCTTCACCTTTGCCGACTCTAATGGCACGAATGAAGAAGCGTGGTCGCCTTGGAAAGAAACCCTCATCCTCCAACTCTATCGCAACACCCGGGAATTCATCCTCGAAGGAAAGACCGCCGGAACCGAAGAAATTGACAAAGAAGTTCACACCTCCCTCGTAGAAATCAAAAGTAGCCTCAGAGAAAAATATCACGACATCTTCGATGAGCACGCCAAGCTCATGCCCAAGCGCTACTTCCGCTACCGGAGTAAAAAAAGCATCGGGAAACACGTCGTCGCACTCTGGGAATATATCGACCTTCGTAAGCGTCGGCCACAGACACCTTTTGAGTGCGCTATCCAGTGGATCGAACACCCTAAATTTGGCTACAGTGAACTGATCATCGCCGCCAAGGACAACCAGCGCCTCCTTGAAAAAATCTGCTGCACCCTCGCCTCACATCAGCTCAACATCCTCTCAGCAGACGTCTACACCCGTCCAGATGGCATCGTCCTAGACCTCTTCCGCGTCTGCACTGATGATCTAAAAGTCGTAAGTGGCAAAGAGAAACAAAAAGCCATTGCCACCACCCTTTACACCATCAACGAGCAGGAAGACTACGACCCCGCCAAATACCTCAAAAAGAAAATTAACTTCCTAAAACCAGAAACCGAACAAATCGTCCACTTCCCCGTCCGCGCCTGGATTAGTAACGACCTAGACCCACATTTCACTGTCATTGAACTCCAAGCTCTTGACCGCATCGGCCTTCTCCATGATGTCCTTCGTACCGTGAACGACCACGGCCTTATCACAGTCCACTCGCGTATTTGCACTGAGAAAGGAGCTGCTCTAGACTCCATCTACGTCAGCACCCAAGACGGAAAAAAACTCAATGACCAAATCCGTTTAGATAAACTCCAACAAGACCTCCATAAACTCATTAGCTAGGCCCATCACCCTCACTATTACTAAAAATCTAACGCACTCCACCACCCTATGATCAGATTCCTCATCACCCTAACCCTCACTTCCCTCTCCCAAGCCACCCCCTTCCTGGGCCAAGGAGTCATGAGTGGTGAATTAAGTGATCATAGCATCTCCCTCCAAACCCGCCTAACTGCTACCGCTGAACTCAACGAAAGTGGTGACCTCCCCGGGACAGAGGGAGTCGTTGCCTTCGAGTGGAGCCTTAATAAAGACTTCACCCCATCTTCCACCACCCCCTTTAAAAAAGCCCTACCCGAGCAAGACTTCATCGTCCGCACCCGACTCACCCAGCTCCAGCCCCACAGCACCTACTACTACCGCGCCCACTACGGCACTTCTAAAGAAAAGGTCCAAGCCAGCCCCATCTGCTCCTTCAAGACGCTACCTGGGGAAAACAAAACACACTCCGTCCGCTTCATCATCGGAAGCTGCATGAACTACAACAAGTTCCTTCACGGTCGGAAAGCTAATGCCAGAGGCCCCATCACCGCGACTCCGGAAGACAAAGAACTTGGCTTCCCAGCCTTCACCGCCATGGCTGCCCAAAAACCCGACTTCTTCATCGGGACCGGCGACATCGTTTACTACGATAACAGATTCCGTAACGCCGAAAGTCTCCCTGAACTTCGTAAATGCTGGCACGAGCAATTCCGCTTTCCGCGCATGATCGGCTTCTTCCAAAATGTCCCCACCTACTGGTCAAAGGACGACCACGACTTCCGCTACAACGACTCTGACAACACCACAGATCGCCTTCCTCTTTCTCAAACTGGGATAGACCTCTTCCGCGAGCAACTCCCCCTTCCCGAAAAAAGCTACCGGACCATCCGCGTCACAAAAGACCTCCAAATCTGGCTCACCGAAGGCCGTGACTACCGCTCCGCAAATCACCTCCCTGACGGTCCTGATAAAACCCTCTGGGGTGACACCCAGAAATCGTGGCTTCAGCGCACCCTGAAAACCAGTGATGCCAAGTGGAAAATTCTCATCTCCCCCACCCCACTCGTCGGCCCAGACGACGCCTCAAAAAAAGACAACCATACCAACCTCAGAGGCTTTCGTCATGAAGCTGACTCCTTCTTTAACTGGCTCTCAGAAAACCAGATCGAAAACCTAATCACAGTCTGTGGAGACCGCCATTGGCAATACCACAGCATCCACCCCAGCGGGATTCACGAATTCGCCTGCGGTGCCCTCAACGACGAAAATGCCCGCCTTGGAAGAAAACCCGGTGACAAAAAAAGCACCGACCCAAAAGCGCTCATCACCCAGCCCTTCCTCTCACCAAAACCCAGTGGAGGCTTCCTCCTCATCACCGCTGACGAGCATCTCAGCATAGAATTCAGAGATGACTCTGGTGAAATACTCTACCAAACTCAAAGGTAACCCTTACAATTAAAAAATTGCTAAGAACAGTCACCTTAAAAAATTCAATTCCCATGATCCATTCCCTCATCCTCGCGGCCCTCCTCACCTTCATCACCTCCGCTCACGCAGCACAACTGGTCATCCTCTCACTCAGCAAAGACAAAAAAATCGCCACCTACTCCTTAAACGAAGGCGAGCTTTCCCTCGCAAGCACTCTAGAGACCTCGGGGCAGCCCTCCGCGATGACCACTAACAAAGAGCAAGACCGGCTCTACGTCGCCATGAAAGGCGACAACTCTATCGCAAGCTTCCTAATCGACCCCGCAGGAAAACTCACCCATCTAAGCGAAAGCAAAATGGAAGCATCTGCCTCCTATCTCCACATTCACCCCAGTGGAAAATTTCTCCTCAGCGCATACTACCAAACAGGAAAAATCGCCGTCCATCAGATCAATGCAGACGGCAGCCTCTCCGCCACACCCACCCAGCTCATCCCCACTGATGAGCGTGCCCACTGCATCATCTCTCACCCCAGCGGTCACTCAGTCTTTGTTCCCCACACTCGGCCAAACGCGATCCATCAATTCCTCTTTAACCCCCAGACCGGACTCCTCACTCCAAACGACTCACCAGTTTTACAAACGGGAGAAAACACCGGCCCACGTCACCTCTGGTTCCACCCTACTAATGGCTACGCTTACGGCAGTGATGAACAAGGATGCAGCATCAGCAGCTACCTCTTCGACCAAGACGCCAACACCCTAAAAAAAGAGCACACCCTAAGCTCCCTCCCAGATCAGGGACTTCCTGACTTTGAAGGAAAAAAGAACACCTCAGACATCGAGGTCCATCCTTCTGGGAAATTCGTCTACATCGCTAATCGCGGGTATAATGCCATCGCCAGCTACTCTATTCAGGCCGACGGCTCTCTCAGCCCCATCGCACACACCCCTACCGAGGCAGTCACCCGCTCTTTCAACATCACCTCAGACGGGAAACACCTCATCGCCGCAGGACAGCAATCAGGCAATCTCGCAGTCTTCACCATCGATGCCGATGGAAAACTCACCCGGACCAGCACCCTAAAGGCCGGGAAAAACCCTTGGTGGGTTACCACCATCACACGCTAAATCCCTCTCCTCTACCTCGCCATCGCAGCCTCGATCTCCTCCACCGTCGTTGGAAAATTAGCGAAGAGATCCACATTCTCTCGCTCCCCGATCAGGACATTATTTTCAATGCGGACCCCCAGACTTTCCTCGCGGATATAGATCCCAGGTTCGATCGTAAACACCATCCCCACCTCCACCAGCGCATTAGGGGGGCTCACATCATGCACATCTAATCCCAGATGATGCGACGTTCCGTGCATGAAATACTTTTTCACTAAAGGCTTTGAACCATCTTGCTCTCTCGCCTCCTCCTCCTTGATTAAGCCCAGCCCGATCAACTCCCCCTCCATGATTTCTAAAACCTGCTCCTGATACTTCATCAGAGTCACCCCTGGGCGCAGAATCTCATTAGCCGCGCGCATCACCCTCAAGACCGCCTCATAAACCTCCCTCTGCCTCGGGCTAAACTTCCCATTCACCGGAACTGTCCGCGTCATATCAGCATTCCAATTACCATACTCTGCCCCCACATCCATCAGCACCATCTCACCATCCTCACAAACATCATTATTCGTGATATAATGCAAGACACAGGCATTCTTCCCTGAGCCAATAATCGGAGAATAAGCAAAACCACGTGACTTATTCCGGACAAACTCATGCAGATACTCCGCCTCCACCTCCCACTCGCCCACTCCGGGGCGTAAAAACTTAAGCACCCTTCGGAAACCCGCCTCAGTCAGATCAATCGCCCTCTGTAAAAAGCGTAGCTCCTCCTCCTCCTTACACACCCGGAGTTCCTGTAATAATAACGCCACCCGCTCATAACGATGCAGTGGATAACGCTCCTGACATAAACGGATAAAACGCCGATTTCTCGTCTCCACCAGCGTACTCGCTCGGGGATGCTCGTTACTATGTAAACTCAGAATATCCATCTGAGGCGCAAGCTGATGAAAAAGGCCCTCAAAAGAATCCACCCACCTCACACTCTTCACTCCAGAAACCGCCGTCGCCTGCTTCTTGGTTAATTTCTCACCCTCCCAAATTGCCAAATGCTCTGAAGTCTCACGCACAAAAAGAACCTCACGGTCTGCCTCCAGAACTGCATCAGGACAGAGAACTAATATCGACTGAGCTTGATCGACCCCCGTCAGATAAAAGAAATCACTATTTTGACGATAGCTCCGCGTTCCATCCGCATTCGTCGGATAATGATCATTAGAATGGATCACCACCAAAGTTCTAGGCTTTAACTTCTCAACAAGCTTTGCCCGGTTCCGGACAAAAAGATTCACATCAACCGAGTCATAACGCATCCCCACCACTCCATCCAATTTCATCGCCACTTGCAAGCCGTAGAAAACGCTTCTACCCTTCACGCACCCCTTATCCCATGGATCGATACTCCTCTTGGCTTACCAAACTGCGCAAACGCGCCCAAGCAAGCGGCGCCGTAAGTCAGTGGTCTGAAATCCTTGCCAATAAACAAGGTGGAGACCCTCCCATGTGGCGAGAACACCTCCGTGACATTTTGGACGAAAAAGAAAAAGCCTCCCTAGACCTCATCCTAGACCTCGATCTCATCAGCGCCCCTGCCAAAAAACACCTCCCCGAGAAACAACAACTCTCACTCTGGTAAAATCACACCTGCCCACCCACCCCCAAAAAGGCAAATCCTTTGGCCTTTCTCTAAATCTGGGTTAAAAAACATCCATGTTTCTCACTGGATTTGCCGACGAAGCGGCACAAGACCTCACCACCCAAATCAAAGCCACCAAAGAAATCGGCTGGACTAGAATCTCAGCTCGCGGAGTCAATGGCGCCAACATCCATGAACTCCCCCAGAAAGAATTCGACCAAGTCGCCGACCAACTCGACGAAGCCCACATCACCATCCCTGAATTCGGCTCCCTCATCGGGAACTGGGGAAAAAAAATCTCATCTGATTTTGAAATCACCCTTGCAGAAATTGAGCGCGCCATCCCTCGTATGCAGCGCCTTGGCACCCCGCTCATCCGCATCATGTCCTACGCCCAAGAACCATGGGGTAGCGAACAGCATGAACACGAACGCTTCCGCCGCCTTCGAGAAATCCACACCCGCTTTGCTGATGCAGGACTTCAGGCTGTCCATGAAAATTGCATGAACTGGGGAGGCTTTTCTGCTGACCACACCCTCCGCCTAGTCGAAGAAGTCCCCGGGCTAAAACTCGTCTTTGACACCGCAAACCCCGTCTTCCAGCTCGACCGCTCTAAACCCCAAGCAGATGGAACCTTCCCTTGGCAAGACCCCCTAGAATTTTACCACAAAGTCAAAGAACACATCGTTCACATCCACATTAAAGACTGCACCCACCCCCCCACTGGTCAGAGCGAACCTGCCAAATACACCCTCCCCGGAGAAGGACAGGCCAGAGTCCAAGACATCCTAAAACAACTCAAAGCAGACCACTACAAAGGAGGCATAGCCATAGAACCTCACGTCGCCACCGTCACTCGCGTCGCTAGAAACCGTGATCCCCGACGTAGATATCCGTACGGAACCGATGTGGGGTCCGATCTTCGCGTCCGAAGCGGTCCGTGTTAGCGGGTGGCGTGTGCGTGACGTAATCGACCAGCTCGTCGCTCGTATCGGGGTGGTCGAGGCGAAAGAGCGAGACGTTGCCGTGGAGCTACGAAACACGAAAGAGCAGTTGGTCATCGCGAACACGAAGGTTACGACGCTGCGCGAAGAGGCCGATCGTTTTCGTGAGCGCGCGCCCCCTCGCTTGCTTCCTCGTCGTCAAGACGCGGCGCGTCGGGTGGACCGTTCCGATGACTACGACGATTACGAACGCGCGGACCGCGGGCGTGACGATTATCGTGAGGACGGTCGTTACTACGGGGGTAGTCGTTATGCTCCTGAAAAACGTCGTCGCTCCGAAGTCTACGCCGACCGTGATGATCCGTATGGTGACGACGATCGCACCGATGATTACCGTAGTGGGCCGAGTCGTTAGTCGTAAGTAGCATGAATCGATTAAAGGTGTGGGATGGCCCCCGTGGGGGTCAGTTTCGTATGATCCGAATCATTCGCAGTAGTCCTGGGGCCGTAGCTCGTCTCATCATCGTAGGGTAGTTAGCCGTCTCTCCGTAGTTCGTATTACTTCGTTAGTGGGTCGGTTCGTTAAGTCCTCGGGCATCGTAAGTTCGTCGTTCATCAGTTCCTAGTCGCTTCGTTACGTTCGTACTTGCGTAGGCATCTCGTTTGTTCATCCGTTTGTCGTATCGATCACGTTGTTGGTCGTTCGGTTCCAATATCCGTCGTGTCACGTCGATCCTTCGTAGTCTTCGCCGCGGTCGCCTCGTCGTAGCTGCGTGTAGTTGCTTCGTTCTGTTCGTGTTCGTTCGGTCATCGTAGTGTCGTAAGTTCGTAGTTCACCGAGGCGTTGTCGTGTTTGCTCATCGGGTCCTTGGAACGTTGTGAGGGTCTACGTTTAGTCGTACGGATTGCGCCGCTCGTTGTCCTGTTCGTTCGGTTATCGTAGCGTCGTTGGTTGTTCGTTCGTGATCCCTCCGGTATCTTCGTGTTTGGTCCGTCTGGCGAGATCGTGCGTTCGTTCGCTTCATCGTGTTGCTTCGACAGCAATGGTTCTCGCTACGTTATGTCCGTGGTCGTATGGCCGTTCGTACGTCGACGGGCTGTAGCGTCGTTCGTTGCTTAGCTCGTTGCGTCGAGTTCGTTGTTGCGGGACAGCGTCGTTCGTCGTACGTTGGTTCGTAGGTGAAGCTTTGGTCTGTTCGTGCTGATATTCGTAGTCGTATCGTTAGTTCGTGCACCCGTAGGTCCCATTCCGTTCGGCATATTTGTATCGCATCCGTGGGTACGGGTTCGCTGGGTCCGTGGCCTCGTCTCGCTTCGCCCGTGTTCACTTTGCAACCGTGTGTGCTCGTGTTATCCGTTAAGTTCGTCGGATCGCTCGCGTCGTTGGGCCTTCGTTATCGACCGAGGTTGTTGCTGTCGTTCGTCGTAGCTTCGTTGATCGACGTGAGTGTTCCGTTCTCGTTTGCTCGTTACGTCCGTCGTCATAGTCGAAGGGTTTTCGTTCGTTCTGCTTTGCGGTTGCTTCGTTCCGTTCGTGCTCGCTCGTCATCGTAGCACCGTAAGATCCTTTCCGTCAATTCGTGGTCGCTTCGTTAAGTTCGTCGTGCCGTAGTTATCGTTCGTACATCGAGTCGACAGGGCGCTGTTTGTTCATGGGTCCGTGAGTCCATCGTGTCGTTAGTCTTTCAAATCGCTGAGTCGTCGTGGCGGCATTGCGTCTTCGTTCTTTAACCCGTAGGCGCCTCGTCGAGTTCGTAGTTGCGGGGTTTTCGCTTGTTCGTCGAATCGATAGCGATTTGTTTGTTCAAACGTTCCGCAGTACCAATCGCGTCGTCGGTCGTTCGTTTCGTTGAGTCGTCGGGGCATCGTGAGGCCTTCGTTCGGTTTGTCGTATTGCTTCGTCCGTAACTCGTTGGCTTCGTTTCGCTCGTAGTCATCGTGGCAGCGACGTCAGTTTGCTGGTGCTCGTTTCGGTCTGGTCGTGTTCGTATGGCCGTATTACGTCGTTC
>CALFVL010000006.1 GCA_937928425.1 uncultured Verrucomicrobiales bacterium | reverse complement strand
GCGTTCCACCACAGACTCCTGTAAATTATAGGCCCGCACCTCCATCGGAGACTGTAAAGACTCCGAGATCTGCCCACTCAAGTCACCCGCATTCCATTGCAGAGCCTTTGCCTTCCGGCCCAGACGCTTTGAAATCATCCGTAGTGGAATGACGCAGATCGGAATCGAGAACACCGCGATTAAAACCATCGAAGTTCCCTGATTGGTAAAGGCTTTATAAAAAAGAAAACTCAAAGCCCCTACCAAAACCGCCGGCTGCTGAACCACATCCACCGCCACTCGTGAAGTCACCTGCCTTAACTTCTCAGCATCTCCGATCAATCTCGCCAAGAGATCACCCGAGCGGTGTTTATGAAAAAAACGAAGCGGAAGAGACTGCACCCTCGTGAAAACATCATCCCGTAACTGCTCCAACATCCTAAATCCACAAAAACTAATCAGATAAGCGCTCAAAAAACCTCCCACGGCACGGAAAAAAAACATCAAAGGAAGCCATGCACAGGCGATCAAAACCAGCGTCTTATGCTCCAGATCGCCCAGCCAATTCGTCATAAGTTTGACAAACCAACTCGCCTCCTCTGAATCCGTCTCAACTTCCCCTGAAAAAATCAGAGGGAAAATCGCATCCGCTGCGAGAGGAAGACCCGCGCCAGTCGCGGCCGCGTAAACCAGCCCCGCCATGACACTCCCCACGAAGTGCCATTTCACGGGCTTGAAATATTTTAGATAAGGCAAGTAGCGCTTCATCGAGAACGCAGACCCTAAACCTCCTCGCTGAAATCACCAGACTTACTTGGATTGACCCCAGCCCCTCGATCAGGCAATTTAAAGAAGTGGATTTGATCAAGAAAGCCCGCTCAGTCCTCAGCATTGAGGCCGCACAACTCACGAGACTCGCCGAGAGACTGGATGACAACTTTTGCCAGAGCGTAGAAGCGCTGCACGAGACCCTCTCTCAGGGGCATAAAATCGTCATCATCGGAGTAGGGAAGTCCGAGACCATCGGAAAGAAATTCATCGCCACCCTGAACAGCACCGGCGCCCCCGCTGTGAACCTAAGCTGCCTGAATGCTCTCCACGGTGACCTTGGCATCCTCTCTCAAGGTGACCTCGTCATCGCCCTCAGTGACTCAGGAGAAACATCTGAAATGATCAGCCTCCTTCCTCACGTTAAAAAACGCGCTTCTAAAATCATCGCCATCACCAGCGCTCCCACATCCACTCTCGCGAAGCATAGTGACCTCATCCTAGACACCCACGTCTCGGAAGAAGCCTGCCCCCTCCAACTTGCCCCCACCTCCAGCTCTACGAACATGCTCGGCCTCTGCGATGCCCTCGCCATGGTTCTCCTAGAAAAACGCGGCTTCTGCGCCGAAGACTTCGCCGAGCTCCACCCCGGCGGTAACCTTGGTAGGCATCTCCTCACCCGAGTTGGTGACATCATGCGTAGCGGGTCCGCATTGGCCAGTGTCCCCACCTGCGCCAGCGTGCAGACAGCCGTCTTAAAAATGTTAGAAGCCAGAGCAGGCGCTGCCATCATCATCCATGAGGACCAGTCTCTGGCCGGTATCTTCACCCACGGAGACTTCGTCCGTGGTTACCAAAAGGAGCGTGAAATCGGCGACTCCCCCGTCGCCAAGTATATGAGCACCCAGCCCATCACCGTGCAGGAAAACGACCTCGCCGTAGAGGTCATCAACATTCTCCGCCAACACCGGATTGATGACCTCATCGTCCTAAACCAAGAAGGTGAAACCGTAGGCCTCATCGACATCCAAGACCTCTCACACCACGGCCTCACTTAGGAGTCACCGCGAGATCCACCCGCACCAGCTCCCTATCATTACGCATAAAAACCGCCTTCTCCGCAAATGCCGGTCCGCTCCACACCACTGGCCGCCCAAAGGCCTCATTCGTAGGCTCTAGCACATGCTGCCGTCCTAACTCCTCATAGCCCTCTTTACTGAGGCGAGCCAGAATGAGATCCCCGCCCTCATTCACTAGCCAGAAATTTCCACTCGCTTCATGGCGCGTCAAATACACCGTCCCATGTCTCCCTCCTTGGCGGTGCTGCTCCGCAAGCGTCGGCTCCATCGTCTCCCAATAGCGGGCCCCATCCTCTACCGAGGCCGCAATCAGTTTACTCGAGTCGATGTCTGATCCATAAATCACCCCATCCACCACCAAAGGAGTGCTATTACAGCAATACATCGCCGTCTTCGGCTTCCCTCGCCAGAGAAACCTCGCCGCAGGATCCTCCTCATCTAACTCGATCATCGCCCCCACCCTGCCGATCCCACTCGCGAAGAGCCGATTTCCCGAGAGCTGGGGCGTCATCACCGACATCCCATAATTCGGCTTCAAAGGGAGACTCCAGTAGACCTCTCCCGTCTCAGGGTTCAATGCGTTCATCGCCTCCGGGTGCCAGATCAAAAGCTGCTCCACCCCTCCCACCCTCACCAGAGAAGGCGGACAATAACCCTGCGAGCGCGCATTGAGAGCCCTCCACCTCACCTCACCCGTCTCCACCTCGAATGCCACCGCCACACTTCCCTCACCACCCACCACACAATAAACCGTATCTCCCACCACTAAAGGATGCGCTGAAAAACCCCAAATTGGTAAACTCGCCCCGAAGTCCTTTTGAAAATCCCTCTCCCACCTCTTCTCGCCCGTTTCCGCATCTAAAACCACCAAATGCCCCATTCCCCCTAAAAAATAAACTCGCCCATCAGCCACAGTCGGCGTAGCTCGCGGCCCTCCCGGATATGACAAGTGATACCGGCGCTCCTGCTCATACTTCCAGATCACCTCGCCTGAATTCGCATCGAGGCAGAGCAAGCGTTCCTCACCCTCCCAGCTCACCGCCTTTCCAGGATGGTTCACCAGATCACCCTCCCTACGCACATAGTCAGAAAGGTAAACTTTCCCACCTGAAACCGCCGGACCAGAATACCCCCAAGCCACTGGGACCCTCCAGCGAATCGGCGCCCCTTCCTCCGGCAAATCTTCTCGGATTCCCTCCTCTCGCCACACCCCATCCGCCTTCTCACCCATCCAGCGTGGCCAATCATCCGCAGAGACCGAGATTACGCTAGCGGCAAAAAGAGCACAAAAAAACTTCATCTCATAAAACTGTGCCGCCCTCTTTAAAAGTCAATTCAGCACTACTTAAATCTCTTTGGAAACACCACCTCCCCATCAGTCAAATCTTCTAAACGAGTTCGGATAATTCGCTCAGCCTCCTCAAGAATATCACTATTCTCAATCGCATCCACCCTCACCTGCTGATGCAGCAAATTCGTCGCATACTCACGGTCTCTCTCATTAAGTCGGTTCAAAGCCCCACTGCTCGAAAAAAAAGTATCATAGTCTAAAAGAGACACCCCTAAGAGGCGCGGCTCCGGCCACTCTCCCACCGCCTCATTCCCCCTCAACTCAAAGCCCTCAAATTCGCTCAGATCAAATCCCGCCTTCACCTCGAATTCCCCCTTTAAGATAAACACCTTTTTAGACCTCAGCCAAGTGCTCTCATACTTCACCACCGTCTGCACTCGTCGCTTCACCACCACCAACTCCCTCGTCTCCGTACTATCTAAGGTTAAGGTATAACCATCCACCTGAACTTCACTATTGGTCACCGCCCCTAAAGCCTCCTTCAGCTTATCCACCGGATTGAGCACCTGAAGCGGCTTCATAATAAAATAGTAAAACACCGCCATCCCTAAAAGTCCCAGAATGGCCAAGCCCACCCCATACCTGAAGAATCTTCCCGCCATCCCTCTCCATCCCCGTTCGTGTTTAACTCTCATGAAAAATTCCCTTTCACAGTCTCAGCGAGACCCTCCTTTGCTCTTGCCTTAAACTTTGCGGAGTGTTGACTAGCCCGCAAGTAAAACAAACCGTGAACGCATTCGAAATCTATCAAAAAATCGACCCCTCCCTCATCAGCGACCTCTTTCTCTGGATCCGGGAAAACGACCGCCAGCTCTACAAATCAACCATCGCCACCCTCACCGCGAACCGCCGCCTGCGCCCCGTCTTTGTTGAAAAAAAATCCGTCCCAGAACAAATCGCCTGGCTACACAAAACACTAAAACTCCGCACCAGTGACACCATCGGAGAACACCTCTTTCAAGTCTACTTCATGAAAGGGCAACAAGACCTTCTCGTCAAATTTTGTGACGGCATGGGAATTCAGCACGATGGTGAAGGCTCCGTTGAAGGCTCACTTCCTGAAAAACTCGACGACGAAAAGCTCAAAACCACCATCGTCACCCTCATCGAAAAGCACGACCCCAAGCTCGTCACCCTCTACCTCCGCGTCTTTAACCTCCAGACCGCTGGCGGATGGGAAAACCTCGCCACTCTCCTAGAATCAGACGATCGGCTCACCCTCACCTAGCATCTAAGAGCTCTCCCACCGCCCCCATCGCGAATGCCACCTCCTCCTCAGAGATTACAAAAGGAGGCGTAAAAGAGAGCACCTTACCCTCTGGCCCATCTGCCAGAAACAGAAGCCCGCGCGCAAGTAAATCACTCAGTAAAGAGCCCGGGACCTCCCCTAACTCTAGGCCCCACATCATCCCCCTCCCCCGCACTTCCAGCACCCCTTCATGATTTGCTAAGCCCCTCAAAGCAGCCTCTAACATCTCGCCGCCCCTCTCCACCATCGCCAAGGTCTCCGGTCTCTCCATAATTTCCAGCGACTTCAGCGCCATCGCGCAACCCACCGGATGCCCTAAGAAAGTGCTCGTATGCAGTGCCTCACCCTCACTCAGCGGCCACTCATCCATCACCGCCGCCCGCCCCACACAGGCCGAGATTGGGAAACCCCCACTTAGTGCTTTTCCCACACAAATTAAATCAGGCACCACCCCATCCCACTCACAGGCAAAAGCCCTCCCCGTCCGGTAAAACCCCGTATAAATCTCATCAAAAATTAACAACGCACCCCGCTCATCACACCACTCCCGCAAAGCCGCCAAAAAACCCACCGGAGCGATCACCTTCCCACCCCGTCCCTGAATCGGCTCCACCAGCACCGCCCCAATCGTATCATCATTCGGCAGATCTAATACTCCATAAGGCACCCGCCTCGTCACCTCCGCCAACTGATCACCAAATGGACCACGGAATTTTTCCAAATCAGTCCCTAATAAACTTCCATACCCTAAGCCATGATACCCACTCGAAAAAGCCATCACCCCCGCCTTCCCACTCGCAATCCGCGCCGTCTTCAAAGCCGTCTCCACCGCCTCAAAACCAGAATTTGACAAGACCACCTTTCCCTTCCCTTCCCCCCACCGCTCGAAGGTCCACCCCGAGAGCCTCGCGCAAAGCTCCCCTTTTAAAGCCGTAGGATGCACATCCCCCATCCCATGCAGAAGCTTCCCAGACTGTGCCCGCATCGCCTCCACCAACTCCTCATTCCCATGCCCCAAGCCCGCCACCCCAAACGCGCTCGTAAAATCTAAAAAGCGGTTCCCATCCACATCCCACACATTCACCCCCCTCGCCTCCTCCCAAAACACCGGCCACGACCCATCCTGATAAGTCACATTCTGACTCTCATACCCACGCAATTGCTCCCCCAAAAATTGCGATCGAGGCCCCGGAATCACCGTCTTTAACTCAGGTAACATCGCTCAACCAATCATCATTAAAATCGCAAACACCCCAGATAAAATAACTAATAATAAAGCCACCCCACCCACTAGCCAATCCCTTTTCAAAATCACCGGACGCTGCGGAGAAGATGAACTAGGGAAAACCAAAGCCGCATAAATCGCCCCCGCCACCAAGCCCCCGAAGTGAGCCGCATTATCAATAAAGCGAAACCCCACAAAACCCACCACCACCAATGAACCTAGGATCCCCAGCAAGCGCCGCCTCGCCGGACGCGGGACTAAAGGACGATGCAAGGTCTCAAAAACTAACAGAAAACCCAGTAACCCACACACCACCCCAGAGACCCCCACCGAGGTCTGCACCGGCATCCACGCGATACTTGCCCACCCCGCCCCCACCACACTCATAAAAAAAACCGCCGTAAGATGAGGCCACCTCGCTAGAATCTCCACTCGCCGACCTAAATACCACAGCGCACTCCCATTCAGAATAAAGTGAATCACATTACCATGTAAAAAAGCCCCCGTAAAAAGACGCCACGACTCACCCCATGCATACCTCTCCTTCACCAGCCCCGCCTCCTCGATCCCCAGACCAGAAGTGAAAAACTGCGTTAAGCCCACCAAGCCCAGCACGGCCAACAAAAGCAGCGTAATCAGAGTGCGCTGCGCCCCCATCCATAAATCAAAGCGGGCCTCTGGAACCTCCTCCGCCAAACTCCCCTGCTCAAAACTCCTCAATCCCCTCCTCAACTTAGAAGCCTCCCACCAAGGACGAGCCGTAAAATAAAGAAATGCGAAAATCCAGATTACTAAAAAATCCACCCGATCAAAGCCCAATGGCCGCCCACCCTGAAAACAGGAATAAAGCGCATAAAGAAGCCCCACACCCGTAAACGCTAAAGTCCGTCTCGCCTCATCCTCATCCTCCTGGACAAAAATCCAGCGCCGCTTCTTCAAAGTCTCATACATCTCTGGAACCTCCTCCGGAGCTAACAAGCGCTCACACTCGGGGACCCAAATCAAAGCAAGCCGCCCCTTCCCACTCTGTAAATAGGATTTCAGCTCCTCAAATGACTTAAAGGGAAACTCCTTCCCCCCCGTTTCCACCACCCCATAAGGGGCCCCCTCAGGCTTAGCGGCAAACGCCTCCTCTCGTGCCCAAGCTGGTAAACTCGGTGCACTCATCTTAAAATCACCTGAAAGAGAGAAGCCTTAGCTACTGACCCGCTGGAGTTCCCTCAGCTGGTGTCGACTCTCCTACCTCCTCAGCATCAGAAGCCGCAGCAGCCTCCTTTTCCACCGCCTCCACCACCGCAGCAGCAGCAGCCTCAGGAGAAATGGCAGCCTCAGGAGTGCCCTCCATCATCGCTTTTGCCGGAGCCTCGGTCGGCACCTTCGCGGTCGATCCACCATCAGAGGCGAAGTTCTTCCCCTCATTAGAATTACGCTTTCCCATTAAAATCGCCAACACGAGTGAGAACACGAAGAAAAGCGTCCCCAGATAAACGGTCCCCTTCTGGAGAACATCCGTCGTCCGTGCCCCCCACGCAGCATCAGTCATGCCAGAGCCAAACGCCGCGCCTAAGCCCTCCTGCTTCGGCCTCTGCATCAGGATCACAAGAATCAGCAACAGACTCACGACAATGTGAGCGATGACCACGAGAGTGATTGAAATATCTAGCATGGGAAAGCGCGCACTCTAGAGCCTCAACCAAACTTGTAAAGAGGGAGTTTTCAGCAAACTCCTAAAACACCACCACCAAATCTCTCGGACCTGCATAGCAGAAAAGTTACCTCCTTGACTCGCCCTTAGATCGATCAAGGCTGCACTCCTCTAAATAAAACATCCCCCTTATAAATGAATTTTTTTGCCCATACCTCTTCCTTACCTAGTAGCGAAACCTCAAACCCTGACAAATCCACTTGGGAACCCCTCATTACCCCATTCGGGACTCCCCACAAGGACGACTCCTCCAGAGCCTGCTCAGGAGAACACACAAACTGTCCTCATTGTGAAAATCTCGCCCCCTATCACGGCCACCTAAATAAAGTCGCCCACCTCACCGCGCGTTTTTTGGGGCAAATGGCCTCCGACCACCCCGAAACCCAAGTCCTCCGCAAATGGGGTTACCTCACCGGCCTCTGGCATGATCTCGGTAAATTCGCCCCGAAATGGCAAAACTACCTCGCCACCAAGGCAGACCCACACCTAGCAGAAGTAGCCGAGAAAATGGATCACACTAGCGCAGGCGCCAAACACGCCGTTGAGACATCACCCTCCGGCCACCTCATGGCCACCGCCATTGCCGGGCACCACGCTGGCCTCCTCGACGCACGCTCAGAAAATGCCTCGCTCGAAAAACGACTCCACAAAATCCACGGTGAAGATTTGCCAAAAATCACCCCTCCCGCCTTCGTCACTGATCAGAAAATTCCACCTTTCCCTAGTTTTCTCAAAGGACCCTCCCCGGCCTTTTCGCTCTCCTTTTTCCAACGCATGCTCTTTTCCTCGCTCGTTGATGCCGACTTTTTAGCGACCGAAGCCTTCATGAACCCCGATCAGGCAAAACTCCGCCCTACCACAAAAGATTCCTTCTTAGAAAACGCCCTCACCTTACTCGAGGAAAAATACGCCTCCTTTCTCCCATCTCCGTCCGATAGCCTAATCGCAAAGTCTCGCACCCAAGTCGTTGCAGACTGCACCGCCGCCGCCCCAAAAGCCCCCGGTCTCTTCAGCCTCACCGTTCCCACAGGAGGAGGAAAAACCCTCTCCTCTCTCAACTTCGCCCTACGCCACGCTCTCGCACATGGTCACCAGCGCATCATCTACGTCATTCCCTTCACCTCCATCATTGAACAAAACGCCGCCGTCTTTCGGGACCTCCTTTCACCATTAGGAGAGAATGTCGTTCTGGAGCATCACAGTAACCTTTCTCCTGACTCCGAAACCACGACTTCCCGCCTAGCCAGCGAAAACTGGGATGCCCCCCTCATCGTCACCACTGCCGTTCAATTTTATGAATCCCTCTACGCGGCCAAAACCTCCCGCTCACGCAAGCTGCATAATATCGCCAACGCCGTCGTCATCCTCGATGAAGCGCAATGCCTACCGGTGCAATACCTACAGCCCTGCCTACGAGTCCTAGAAGAACTCTACAGGAACTACCGCAGTACCGTCGTCCTCTGTACCGCCACCCAGCCTGCCGTTACCAAATCACCTGACTTCCCCATCGGCACCCTTTCCCCTACCGAGATTATTCAAGATCCAGAAAAACTCTTTATCGATCTCGCCCGCGTCAAAGTGAAACAACGTGGCCCGCTCTCTGATCCCACTTTGGTGGAAGAACTCGCCTCTACTCCGCAAGTACTCTGTATCGTAAACACTCGTAAGCACGCTCATCAACTCTTCGCGAGTCTCCCCCCCTCAGAAGAAAACTTCCACCTCTCTACCCTGATGTGTCCCGAGCACCGCCTGAAAATTCTCAGCACCGTGCGGCAACGGCTCCAAGACCGCCTCCCTGTCCGCCTCATCTCCACCCAGCTCATCGAGGCCGGAGTCGATATTGATTTCCCCATCGTCTATCGCTCCCGCGCTGGCCTAGACTCCATCGCCCAAGCAGCTGGCCGCTGTAATCGCGAGGGCCAGCTCGATTGCGGCTCCGTTCATGTTTTCCAATCTGAGCACACCAGCTCTGAGCGCTTTATTGCCGAGACCACCAATGTCGGCCACGAATTCCTAGACCTCTACATCGACGACCCCCTGGGCATCACGGCCGTGCAAGCCTACTTCAAAAAATACTACTACCAACAGAAAGATCAATGGGACCAAAAAAACATCCTCGAAAACTTCACCTATCCCGGTGACAAAGAACTCCCCTTCCTCTTCTGCTATCGTCAAGCAGCCGATGCCTTCCACCTCATCGAAAGTGCTCAAATCTCCATCATCGTCCCTTGGAATGACGAAGCCAAAGCACTTTGTGAAGAACTCCGAAACGAATTTAAACCATTGAATCGCAATCTCTTTCGCCGCCTACAACGCTACACCGTCCAAATCTACCAAAATGAGTTCTTTGAATATCGCCATCAATTCGACAACGTTCGCGATGATCAATTTCACATCCTCACCTGTCCCGAGACCCATTACTCAAACAACCTCGGACTCCATCTCAATGAGCATTCCATCAATGCCACCTCCCTCGTCTGCTCATAAATCATAAAACCAAAAAAAATTCTCCAAAAAACATCCCTCATGAATTCTCCTATTATTCTCGAAGTCTCCGGCGACTACGCCCTCTTCTCTCGACCAGAAATGAAAGTCGAGCGCGTCTCTTACGATGTCATCACCCCCTCCGCCGCACGCGGTATCCTTGAAGCGATCTATTGGAAACCCCAGATCCGCTGGCTCATCGATGGCATCACCGTCCTGAATCCCATTCAGTTCACCAACATCCGCCGGAATGAGATCAGCAAAAAAGCCTCCAAGCCCAGCGCCATCCTCATGAAAGAAGGTGGCACCGACAATCTCGGCATCTACGTCGATCAAGACCGCCAACAACGCGCCTCTCTCCTCCTCAAAGACGTCCGCTACCTCATCCATGCCAGCGTTCACATCCTCGACACCCGCCTCGAACGCGGAGGTGAACAAGTCTCCCCTAATCAAGCCGCTGGGAAACACCTCGAAATGTTCAAACGCCGCGCCCGCAAAGGTCAGTCCTTCCACCAACCCTACTTTGGCTGTCGCGAGTTTCCCGTCTCCTTCTCCCTCCATGAAGACGACTCCCAACGCCCAAATCCCCACCCCTCTCTCACTGGAGAAAAAGACCTCGGCTTCATGCTTCATGACCTTGAATTCGAGCAAAATCCAAAAACCAAAGAAGTGAAATCTACCACCCCCCACTTCTTCCGTGCCCAAATGAAC
>CALFVL010000005.1 GCA_937928425.1 uncultured Verrucomicrobiales bacterium | reverse complement strand
CGCCGCAGCGTCTACTGTTCTCGCCTTGCAAAAGGGCGACATTCCATTGTTAAGTCCTTCAAGCATAATGATGGAAACATCTGGTTCCAGCGCCTTGAACACACTTGGGAGGGAAATAAGTGCAAATTCTGTGGGGCTCCTAAATCGCTACTAGACCGTGATGAATCTCTTGAAAACTATGCCTACGGCTTCATTCATTCAGATGATGTTGCAAGTAAGATATACAAGCTATTTGGAAGAACCATGCAATTTGATGTAATTATCGGAAATCCACCCTATCAGATGAAGGGAGGTGCAGGTGGATCAAGCGACTCGTCAATTTATCACCTCTTTGTTGAGCAAGCCCAGAAACTAGATCCCAAATTTTTGTCGATGGTTGTGCCTTCTCGTTGGCTCGCAGGAGGTAGAGGTCTAGGGAAATTTCGTGAGGGAATGTTAGGGTCAAAAAAAATTCTTAGACTTGTTGATTTTCCTGTTTCCAAAGAAGTGTTTCCAAACGTTGAAGTTAAGGGAGGGATTTGCTATTTTTTATGGTCAAAAAACTATGACGGACCATGCGAAGTTAGGACTATCAGAAATAAAGAAGAGAGCGTAGCGGAAAGAAATTTAAATGAGTTTGATGTTTTCGTAAGGCATCCTACCGCTGCTAAGATTTTACGAAAAGTTCTTAAAAAGAATGAGAAATCAGTTGATGATATTTTGACAGCTGACACCCCGTTTGGGCTACCAACTAATTTCACAAACTTTACTAGTGAAAAGAAAAGAGACTATGTGACTCTTCATTATTTAAATAAAAGAAATCGAAAAATTGGCTATTTGCCAAAGTCTTTGATAACAAAGAATCAATCGTTAATAGACGACTACAAAGTTTTTGTTCCAAAGGCCGGTTCTGACGGCGGACAAAAAATTCCCGACTCTGTTCTCGGAAAACCACTAATCGCTTCGCCGCCAGCTGTTTGCACGCAAACCTTTTTGGCCTTTTATGTGAAATCGGAACAAGAAGCGCAGAGCTTACAATCTTACTATACAACGAAATTTTTCAGGCATTTAGTTTCCCTAAGAAAGATGACTCAAGATGCACTTAAGCACATGTATTCGTGGGTTCCAATTCAAGATTGGGATCGAGAATGGACTGATAAAGACCTTTATTTGAAATATGGCCTGACAAGCGAGGAGATAAACTATATCGAAACGGTAATTCGGCCAATGACACTAGACTATGGCGATGGAAAATAAACCAACAATCGAGGAAATCCTAACGCCTAAGCCTGAAGCATCTCCTAGAATTTATGCTTACTCGATTGATGACGTTGCACATGAAGGTTTGCTAAAAGTGGGGCAAACTACGCGAAATGTGGGGGAGCGGGTTGCTGAGCAGCTGCGGACAGCAGCGATTGAGAATTATCGGATTGAGATCGATGAATCTGCAGAGCGGGATGATGGCGGCATATTCTCTGACCATGAGGTGCGTGCCGCCTTAAAGCGGAAGGGGTTTAAGAACACGCAGCTCGAATGGATGCGCTGTAAGGTTGAGGACGTGAGAACAGTTCTCACTGAACTGCGCACTGGGGAGTGTTTTACCGGTACGCATGCAGAGAACTTTCCGATGCGCGCCGAGCAGAATGATGCCGTCGTAAAAACCTGCGACTACTTCCGCTCAATCTGGAGTGAGGATAAGAATGCCAGTCCGCGCTTCCTGTGGAATGCTAAGATGCGTTTTGGTAAGACTTTTACGAGTTATCAATTGGCGCGCAAACTTGAAGCAAAGCGCGTCTTAGTAGTCACATTTAAACCTGCTGTAGAGGATGCGTGGCAAAGTGACCTTGAGACCCACGCGGATTTTGATGGCTGGCAATATCTTTCCCGTGCTTCAGACTCGGAGTGCGATCCCTCTCAAATGGACCCGGATCAGCCACTCGTTTACTTTGGCTCCTTTCAGGATCTTTTGGGGCGTGATGATGCGGGGAATATAAAGGTAACGAATGAGTGGTTGCACACGGTGCATTGGGATCTTGTTATTTTCGATGAGTACCACTTCGGGGCTTGGCGAGAAACAGCCAAGGAACTTTTCGAAGGAGAGGAAGACGCAGGAAAGGATATCAAGGGGGAATTTGGAAGTAAACTCACGGGACGCTCATCTAAGGGAAAGGCCAGCTTCGAAGATTTCGAAGATGAATTTAAGAATCGCTCTGAAGCTGAGACCGATTTTTTGCCAATTACCACGAGAGCCTATCTCTATCTCTCGGGGACTCCTTTTAAAGCTTTAGCCACCGGGGAATTTATTGAAGAGCAAATTTTCAACTGGACCTACACAGATGAGCAACAGGCGAAAGTAGCCTTTGAGAATGATTATCCGGGCGAGCGTAATCCTTATGCTTCGCTGCCCCAGATGCGTCTTCTGACCTATCAGATGCCAGATGAACTGCTTTCCGTCGCGAGTGGTGGGGAGTTTGACGAGTTTGACCTAAATGCTTTCTTCGAGGCTTTAGGAGATGGGGAGAAAGCGCAATTTAAGCACAAGGGTGATGTACAGAAGTGGCTTGATATTATCCGTGGGGGTAATTTGACCAAAGAAAAAGAGTCTCTTAAAACTGGAACACGGCCACCTTTCCCTTATTCAGATGTTCGGTTACGCCCCTATCTCCAGCATTCATTTTGGTTCTTACCCAATGTGTCTGCCTGTCACGCGATGGCAAATCTTCTTGCCGAGAAACAGAATGTCTTTTGGCACAGCTATAAGGTTGTCGTAGCGGCTGGTTCGAAAGCAGGCATCGGCTTGAAAGCTCTACCTCCTGTGAGGGAAGTGATAGGAAGTGGTTTCGGTTCCCAAACGATTACACTTTCCTGCGGTAAACTAACCACGGGGGTTACAGTGCCTCAGTGGTCATCAATTTTAATGCTCCGAAATCTCAACTCGCCTGAAAGTTATTTCCAAGCTGCGTTCCGAGTGCAATCACCCTGGTCAATTAAGAATCCTAATGGAGATAATCCGAACGAAGAGGAGATCCTGAAACCTATTTGCTTTGTTTTTGACTTCGCTCCGACCAGGGCACTAAGACAGATTTCCGAATATGGAATAGGTCTGTCACCAGATGAGTCAAATCCCGAGAATGCGGTCAAAGACCTCATCTCTTTCCTTCCGGTATTAGCGTATGATGGAGCCAACATGTCTCAGGTTGACGCAGGGGGCGTTCTTGATATTGCAATGGCTGGAACTTCTGCAACTCTGTTGGCTAGAAAGTGGGAAAGTGCCTTACTAGTGAACGTGGATAATGACACATTGAGAAGAGTGCTTAGCGACGAGAAAGCGATGGAAGCGGTGGGACGTATCGAAGGCTGGCGTGCTCTCGGCGACAACATCATCGAAACAATCATTAATAAAGCGGAGAAGATCAAAGAAATCAAGAAAGGGGCTAAGGATCGTGAGCTGAGCGAAAAGGAGAAAAAAGAACTGACGGAGGAAGAAAAAGAGTTCAAATCCAAACGCAAACTGGTTCAAGAAAAACTCATTAAGTTTGCGACTCGGATTCCTGCTTTCATGTATCTTACAGATTTTCGTGAAAACACTCTTCAGGACGTGATTACGAAGATTGAGCCTGAGTTGTTTGAAACGGTAACAGGTTTGACGGTGGAAGATTTCCACCTGCTTGTGGGCTTGCGGGTTTTCAATACTGAGCAGATGAATGGGGCTGTATTTGCTTTCCGGCGCTACGAGGATGCTTCACTTCAATACACTGGGATTGAAAGCCACGATAACTTGAGGCAATACGGTCTTTATGATACTGTGATTGCTCGTGAAGAATAGTTTTTGGAATGATCTTATACTGAGCTAGGTGAAGAGTTTAGGGTTTATTTGGAAGGGGGTCCGTCATTATCGGAGGGCTTACCTTGGGGTCTTGGCGGGGGTGGCGATCGGGGCGATGGTGTTGCTGGGAGCTTTGATGGCGGGGGATTCGGTCGAGGAGAGTTTAGAGAAGTCGGCGCAGTTACGGGTGGGGAAGGTGGCGCGTGTTTTCTCCGGCGGGGAGCGTTTTTTTAAAGCTGATTTAGAGGAGAGAAATGGGGGGGCGGCGATGTTATATTTAAAAGGGCAGGTGAATGTGGATGAGCGAGCGGAGGGACAGGTGCAGGTGCTAGGGGTGACTGATGAGTTCTGGGAATTCTCTCCCGAGAAGGTGCAGCTGGAGTTAAGGGATGGAGAAGCGGCGCTGAGTGAGGCTTTGGCAAAATCTCTGGGTCTGGTGGTGGGAGACTGGGCCGTGCTGCGTCTCCCGAAGCCGAGTTTACTTTCGCGCGATGCTCCGCTTTCGAGCGAGGCTGAGTCGACCGCGCTGATGCGGGTGCGGGTGGTGAGGGTTTTAGGTGATGAGGAGTTTGGGCGTTTCAGCTTGGCGCAAACGCAGGTGCCGCCGTCCTCGATCTTTGTGTCACGTCAGAGCTTACAGAAGAAGCTAGAGGTCGAGGGGAAGGCCAATGCCTTACTCTTAGGAGAGGGTGATGATTTTCAGGTGGGGGGAATGATTTTGGAGGATTACGAGCTTTCGCTGCTGGAGGTGCCGGGAGGGGTGGAGCTGAGATCTGAACGGGTTTTCTTAAATCCAGAAATCACAGAAGTTGCCAAGGGTGAGCCAGTTCTCACTTATCTGGTGAATACGATCGCAAGCGAAGTCAGGGAAACGCCGTACTCGATGGTGACGGCAGTGGGTGGACAGTCTGCCGATTTTTTGCCGGTGGAGTTAGCTCGTGATGAGGTGGTGCTGAATGAGTGGCTGGCGGAGGATTTGCAGGCGGAGGTGGGAGATGAACTGAGGATGAGCTATTTCGTGGTAGAGGGGGGGAGCCGTTTGGTGGAGGAGGATACGCGATTTAAGGTGCGGGCAATCATCCCGATGGAAGGGGCTGCGGGGGATCGGAGCTGGATGCCTGATTTCCCGGGAATGGCCGAGGTGGAGAGTGCGCGAGATTGGGACCCGGGACTGCCGCTGGATCTGACAAGAATCCGAGATAAGGACGATGAGTATTGGGAGAAATTCAAGGGGACTCCGAAGGCGTTTATTTCTTACGAGGCGGGGGAGCAACTGTGGGCGAATCGTTGGGGAAAGGTGACGGGGGTGAGGGTGCCGAGTGGGCAAGTGGAGGAGGTAGAGAAGGAGTTGATGGGGGCTCTCGTGCCGGGACTAGCAGGGATGCAGGTCTTGGACTTTGCGGCGGGGGCGAAGGCTGCTGCGAGTTCTCCGGTGAGTTTTGCAGGGCTTTTTCTCTCGATGAGTGTGTTTCTAATCGGGGCGGCTTTGGCTCTGGTGGGGATGTTGTTCCGCTTCCATGTGGAGCAGCGGGGTGAGGAGGCTGCTTTACTTTCAGCAGTGGGAGTGCCGATGAAGCGGGTGATGAGGTGGCGACTGGGGGAGGGCTTTGTGGTGCTGCTGGTGGGGATCCTGCTGGGGGCGTTTTTAGCGATGGGGTTTTGTCGTTTGATCTTAGAAGTGATTGCCTCGATCTGGGGGAGCGGGACTCGTTTCGAGCTGAGTGTGCAGGGGCAAACGCTCTTGAGTGGAGTCTTAGTGATGCTTCTGCTCTCTTTAACGGTGGTATGGAGAACCTTAAGGAAGGAGGGAAGGAGGAGTGCGAGCATTCGCTTGAGTTCTGGAGTAGAGGAGGATTTGGGGAAGAAGAGTCGCTGGGTTTATGCAGTTCTGGTGCTGGGTGGGATGATGTTGGTGGGTGGAGTCGTGATGAGTTTAGGGGAGGGTGCACAGGGGGCGTTTTTCTTGATCGCCCTCGGAGTCTTACTCATAGGTTTATCCTTCTTCCGCTTACGATTGGGAAGAGGTGGGGAGCTGGGAAGTCTGTGTGTGAGAGGGCTGGCAAGGGTGAATGTGAGTCGCCGGGCGATGCGGACCTTAACGGTGGTGGGGGTATTGGCTGCCGGGGTTTTCTTGGTGCTTTCGGTGGCGTCATTTCGTAAGAATGGGGGTGGAGATTGGGCGGAGAAGCGGAGTGGTGCAGGGGGCTTCGCGTGGTGGGTGGAGACGACTGCGCCGGTGAGTCGGCCAGTAGATGCACTGGGTGAGGTGGAATGGTTCGGCCTGAAATCGCTGGTGCCCTTCCGAGTGGGGACGGGGGATGATGTGGATTGTTTCAATCTCACCGCTTCTGAGCAGCCGCGCTTATTAGGGGTGGATGTGGATCTTTTAGCGGGGCGATTTAAGACGAGTGATGATTGGTCGATTTTAAAAGGGGAGGGGGTGCCTGCTTTTGTGGATGAGACCACGCTGATGTGGGTTTTGAAAAAGAAAGTAGGGGATGAGCTGAGTTATCAGGATGAGTGGGGACGTGACTTTCAGGTCCGAATCGCGGGGGTGGTGAAGGATTCGATTTTTCAGGGAAGCTTGATCCTCGATGAGGGGAAGTTACTGGAGAGGTATCCCTCACTGAGTGGGTATCACCTCTTCTTGGCGCCGGGGCTGGGTGATCAGGAGCTTTTACAGTCTGAGACGGCTGATCTGGGCGGGAAGGTGGTGGCGACTCAGGCGCGCATGGCGGCATTTCATGAGGTGGAGAATACTTATATTACCATTTTTAACGTCTTAGGGGGGCTGGGGATTATTCTGGGCAGTGTGGGGGTGGGAGTGGTGACGGCGCGTAATTTAGAGGAGAGGAAGGGGGAGTTTGAGACCTTAAGGATGCTGGGCATTCCGAAGGAGGAGCGGATGCGGATGGTGAGCTTAGAGCTGAGGACGATGATTTTTTGGGGCTTGGGGCTGGGGCTGATTTCGGCTCTGGTCGCGGTGATTCCGGTCTTAGGTGGGACGGTCGCTTTCGGGGATTTAATCTGGATGCTGGGCTTGGTGGTGGTGATGGGGTGGACTGCTCATTTTGTGGGAACACGGGCTTTCAAGTTGATTTGAAGAGATGATGTTACTGGTGATAAAATTAAGCCCGGAGAAGTTTTTCATCCTGATGGCAGCGGCTGCTTTATTGGCGGTTTTTTTAGCCATTCCGGTGGCGGCTTGGTTGAGCCAGAAGGTGGCAGATGTGCTTTCGTTTTTTTCTACGGAGAGGTTCCGCAAGCCGCCGCCTTTGTTAAGCCGGGGGGATGCACTGGCGATGCAGGGTAAGGTGGGAGATGCTTTCCATGTGTTCCGGCAGTTTTTAAAAGAACATCCGCAGGATCTTGAGGTGTATTGTCGCCTGATCGATCTGGCTTATGGGCCGATGCAGGATGAGGGCTTAGGAAAGGCCATTTTAGCCTTTGGGAAAAAGAGGCTGAATCAGCGCGGTAAGCGAGTGATTACAGAGAGGCGTAATGCGGTTCTTTCTGGCGAGGTTTACCCGCTAAAGCATCTAAGGTGGAGAAAAGAGCGTGAGGTGGATCACCCTCAAGTGGAAATTCCTGAGGCTCTGAGAGGGCAGTTCGCGCCGAAGAAGTAGCCTTTATTTATCGGGCGTTTTACTGCTGAGAGCGGCAAGTTTATCTGGGGAGAAGCGGCGGTCGTCACGGCAGTGTTGGAGGACGTCGTGAGCAGAGATGTAGCGGTGGGTGAAGAGGGTTTCTAGGCAGTCATCAATGGTGTGGCAGCCGTCTTTACGGGCTATCTCCATGAGGCCTACGAGCTGCTCTACCTTGCGTTCACGGAGGCAGGACTGAATGCCGGAGTTGACGCGGAGGGCTTCTGTGGCGAGAACGCGGCCTTCGCTATCTGTCCGGCGGAGGAGGCGTTGACAGATGACGGCTTGGAGGACGTTTGAAAGTTGTGAGGCGATTTGTTTTTGCTGATCAGAGGGGAAGAGGTCCATGACGCGCTCGATTGATTTAGGGGCATCGATGGTGTGGAGAGTGGAGATGACGAGGTGGCCGGTTTCCGCTGCGGTGATGGCGATCTGCATGGACTCGCGGTCGCGAAGTTCACCGACGATGATGACGTCAGGGTCTTGGCGCATGCACTGGCGTAGGCCGGTGGCGAAGTCTTTGGTGTCACGCCCGATTTCACGCTGTTTGACGAGGGAGGAGTTGTGCTGGTAAGTGAATTCGATGGGGTCTTCTAAGGTGATGATGGTCCCTGAGCGGAGTTCTGAGATGCGTTTGACAAGGGCGGCGAGGGTGGTGGTTTTACCTGATCCAGTGATGCCTGTGATGAGGATGAGCCCGTGCTGAAGGTGGCAAATGTCTTCCATGACGGGGTAGTGACCGAGGGTAGAGAGGTCAGGAATTTCTACTGGGATGTAGCGGTAGACGGCTTCGATGTTTTGGCGGCAGAAGTGGATGTTACCCCGGAAGCGCCCGACCTCGCTGACCTCGATGGCGTAGTCGAGTTCCCAATCTTCATCCAGAGTGGCGCGCTGAGTCTCGTTCATGGTTCCGAGGATGAGCTCGCGGACCTGTTCTGCGTCGAGGGGGAAGTCTTCGAGCGGGTGGAGGAGGCCATTCACGCGGGTGGCGGGCGGAGCGTTTACGGTGAGGTGTAGGTCTGAGCCTCCGAGTTCTACGGTGTGGCGGAGGTATTCTCGGATTTCGCGTATTTGAGACATGTGATGAGGTGGGTGAGTTATGAAATTCCTCGTACTTGGCGGTCGAAGTCGCTGGGAGTGGGTGAAGATTGACGGGCGGTTTCTTCTGAGATGGTGCCTTTTTGGTAAAGCTCGATGATGCTACTGAGCATGTCACGGGTGTTAGCCTGTTGTGGGCGGAGGAGGAAGTCGGTGAGTTCACGGTGTTTCCCTTCGCGGATCCAGTTACGGGTCGCGCCATCATTCTCGAGGTATTCGCAGGCGAGCTTTAGATGACCATCGATTCCGGGAAGGAGGTTCTGAGTGATGACGCCGATGAGTTGGCGTGAGAGGAGCATGAGGGAGGTGCTCCGTGATCCTTTCGGGAAGAGGTTGCAAAGGCGTTCGATCGATTCGACGACGCCGGAGGAGTGTAGGGTGGAGAGGACGAGGTGGCCGGTCTCTGCGGCGCGGAGGGCAAGGAGGGCGCTTTCTTCATCGCGGATTTCACCGATCATGATGACGTCAGGGTTTTGCCGAAGAGCGGCGCGGAGGGCGGTGGAGAAATCTTGGGTGTCTGAGTTAAGCTCGCGCTGTGAGAAGTAGGATTGGTGGTTTTTGAAGAGATATTCGATGGGGTCTTCTAGGGTGATGATGTGGCCGTTTAGGGAGTGGTTCAGATCATCGAGGAGGGAGGCAAGAGTGGTGGACTTACCGGCACCAGTGGCTCCGGTGACGAGGATGAGTCCGGAGCGGCGCTGTGTCCATGAGCGGAGGATGGGGCAGGGGAGTCCGAGGGAGTCGAGCGGGGGGATTTCATTTTTAATGGGGCGGATGGCGGCGCAGAGTCTTCCCATGGCGCGGTAGAGGTTAATGCGGAGGTAGATTCCGGAGGCGGTGAGGTGGCGGATGTCGCGCTCTTCTTCCTGCTCAGGGTGAGTTCCGCAGGCCTGCCAGAGTGCGGAGAGGTCGGCGTGTGAGAGGGGCGGACTTTCTAGGGGGAGGAGTTCTCCGTTGATACGGAGGCGGATGGTCTGACCTTCGGAGAGGAGGACGTCAGTGGCATCGCTGGCGAGCCACTGGGTCATCAAGGTTTCGAGTTCTGGAAGGGTCATGTGGAGAGGGTTTATTGAGAGAAGAGGCCGGTGGTGATGGGGGGGATTTGCTTATCTTGGTAGAGGACGCGGATGGAGGCCTTAGGGTAGTGTTTTAGGAGGGATTTAGGATTTTCCGAGAGGCAGGCGGTGGTGGCGAGTGGATCAGTGAGTTTTGCTTCAGGGAGGATGACGGAGGCGGAGCGGCGGCTGGTGAGCCCGAGGCCGGTGCTGGGGTTGATGAGGTGGGAGTATTTTTTTCCATTGGCGATGATGTTTTGGAAAAGGTCTCCGGAGGTGGAGACGGCGCAGTTTTTTAAACTGAGGATGCTGGTGGGGGTGAGGCGAAAGGAGCGCAGGCCGATGTTCCAACCGTCTTTATCTGGAGGGGCTTCCCCGATCCGCAGGTCGCCGGCGGCCGCGACGAGGCTCTGCGGGTAGCCTTGCTTTAGGAGGTGGTCGAAGATGAGGTCTGCGGCGTATCCTTTGGCGATGCCACCGAGGTCTAGCTGGAGGCCGGGGTGTAGGAGGGTGATGGTGTTTTCATCTTCGTTAAAGCGGAGGTGCCGGATACCGCAGCGATTTCTGGCGGCGGCGATTTCAGCCTTGCTGGGGGTGATGCTGTGGCGTCTGCTTTCTCGCCAGAGGTGGGTGAGTGGGCCGTAGGTGGGGTCGAAGAGGCCCTCGCTTTGGTGGGTGATTTTTTGGCCGAGGAGGAGGACTTTGAAAAGGTCTGGGCTGACTTTAATGGGGGTGTTTAGGGGGGATTTGGTGAGGCGGTTGAGCTCGGAGTCAGGGTGGTAGTCAGTGGCACGATTGGCGAAGGCCTCGGCGAGGTCTAGGGCGTCTTCAATCGTTTGGTAGCCATCTTGTGGATGAGTTACGTATGAGGTGACCTTGAAGAGGGTGCCCATGAGAGGGCGCTGGGCTTCAATCCGGGTGAGTTCGCCCTCAGAGTGAGTCGAGGGTGGGGGTTCTCTTTCCTGGCAGGAGGCTAGAAGAAGAGTGCCGAAGCTCAGGTAGGAGAGGAGAGGTGAGGCCACGGGAGCTTCGGTGACTGGGGAGGGGTGATTTTGGAAAAATCTCCTATTTACGTCTGCGAGTGAGAAGGGATGGGATGAGGACGGCGATGATTAAGGCAGAGCTGCTAGGTTCTGGAACGGCGGTGAAGTCGACGACGAGCTGGGGAATGGCGGTGGTGGTGCTCTGAAGTGAGCCGAAGCGTTTCGCCCGCTCGCCGGGATTGGCAAGGAGGATCCAACCGTAATTTTCTAGGGTGCCATCGACGAAGCCCTGTACATCATCGACGAGGCCAGCAGAGTCCCATGAGTAGAGGCGGTTCTCGGTGACGTCTAGGGAGGCACTGGCGTTCGGGTCGAAGTCTCCACCGGGGGTGTTCCAAAGGTCGCCTCCTGTGAATTGATTCGTCCAAGTGGCGTCATTTAGGGTGGCAGGTGCGCCTTGGCCACCGCCTGGTGCTCCTTGGGGGAATGAGGTCCCTTCTCCCCAGTCGCCGGTGAGTCGGTGGAGGGAGGTGGTGATGGTCTCGGTAGTCCGGTTCGGGGTGTTGGCAGTGAGGTTGAGGCTGACGCTGTTGATGATGGCACCGGCGGGTATGGCACTGAGGTCGAAGGTGATGAGGGAGCGGAGTTCCCGGTTGTTACCCCCGGCACCACTGACGCCGGAGAAGAGGTTCTGCCCGACTCCGTTTGAGAGGTTCCCAGCGTTTTCGTAGATGACGTTATCCTGAGCTGGGGTGAAGGAGATGGTGACAGCGTGGGCACTGCTTAGGGTTAAGAGACTGAGAGTAAGAAGTGTGAGCGGAGTGTGAGTGGTTTTCATTCTTAATATAGCGTTAGCAATCTTTCGGGACTTTGCACGGGGAATTTTTAGATCCCCTGCTTAGAGGTGGTTTTTAAATTCTAAGAGGTTTTGAAATTGGTAGTCGGCTTCGGAAAAGTCTATGCAGGAGGTGATGCGGTTAGGGATGGCGGCGACTGGGCAGCCTGCGGCGTGGGCTGATTTTAGGCCGTTTAGGGAGTCTTCTATGACGAGGCATTGTGTGGCGGGGAGGTTCATGCGGCGGACTCCTTCGAGGTAGAGGTCTGGAGCGGGCTTAATGCGGGGGGCGTCTCCACGGCAGATGATGTGATCGAAGTAAGGAGTGAGGTGTAGTTTTTCTAACCAGTGGTCTACCCAGTCGTGTGATGAGCTGGATACCACGGCGCAGGGGAGGTTTTTTTCACGACAGGAGGTGAGTGTTTCGAGGACGCCGGGCATGGCGTCTAGTTTGGCGATTTCTTGGCGGATCCAGATGTTACGCTCTTTGCCAATGCGGGCCCAATCGTAGGTTTTCCCGCTGAGTTCCTCGAGGTGAGTCTCAGGTGACCAGGTGTTGAAGTCGGAGCCGATGCACTGGACGTAGGTTTCTAGGGGGAGGTCGTGGCCGTTCTCGGTGAAGACGTTTTTGAGTGATTCGTAGATGGACCACTCGGTATCTAGAATGACTCCATCGAAGTCGAAAAGGAGGGCGCTGGGGGTCATGAAGATGAGGTAAGTAGATCTAGAGCCCACGGAGCTCACGCTTGGAATTTCCGATGGTTTGGCTGGGGACGCCGAGGCGTTTCATCATGCCGACGTAGAGGGAGGCGAGGGGGGAGTCTTGGGCGGCTTCGAGGTGGCGACCGGTTTTGAGCTGCCCATTTGCTCTACCTGCGAGAATGGTGGGGATGTCCTTGGTGGCGTGGGCGTTACCGTCACGGATCCCAGAGCCGAAGAGGATCATGGAGTTATCTAGGACGTTGGCGTTCCCTTCGGGAAGATTTTTCATTTTTTCCAGGAGGTAGGCAAGTTGGGCGGAGTGCCAGATATTGATCTTCTCGTATTGGGCGAGTTGATTTTCATTTCCCTTGTGGTGGGAGATGGAGTGGTGACCGCCACTGACTCCATCAAGAAAGGAGAAGCTCTTTGAAGAGACGGCATTACCAAACATGAAGGTGGCGACACGGGTAGAATCTGTCCAGAAGGCGAGGGCGATGAGGTCGAGCATGAGGCGTGTGTGCTCGGTGTGGTCGATTCGCTGGACGGAGCTGAGGCCCTTTTTTCTGCCTCCCATCGCGCTACTGATCCGCTGGTTAAGGGCTGCGAGTTCTTTTGCGGCGTTTTCTGAGATGTTTTGTCCGGAGCCGATTTGCTTGGCTTCGTTTTCAATGCGGCGCTCGACCTCGCGGACGCTTTCTAGGTATTGCTCGAGCTTGTGCGTGTCTTCGCTTCCTAGCTTGCGTTTTAGGGAGTTGGCATCGTCAAGGACGATGTCGATGACGGACTGGTCGAGCGATTGCCCGTTTTTTGCCCGTTCGACTTTACGGAAGAGACGGTCAAAGGCGCTTTGTGGATTAATTTCACAAGGGAGGGGAACGTCTGGTTTTTTCCATGAGATGTGAGATCCATAGAGGCGGGTTAAATTGACATTACGGTCGATGCCTGAGCTGATGGGCGAGGTGCCAAGTTCCATGGAAGGGAGCTTGGTGTTCTTTCCGATTGCCTGAGCGGCGAGCTGATCGATCGAGACGCCGTTTGCAGAAATGTCTGATCCGGTGGTGTTGGCGATGGTGGAGCAGGTGAGCCAGCCTGCGGTTTTATAATAGTGGCCATCTCCTTTATGAGATGGCTGGTTGGTAAGACCGCTGATGACAGTCAGGTATTCTTTGACTGATTCTAGGGGAGAGAGAATGGGGGAAAGTTTGAAGGATTTTCCTTTTCCGCTGGGGGTCCATTTATCGGGGCGGACGCCGTTTGGCATGAAGAGGCAGGCCATGCGAACGGGATCTCCGGATGAGGCGGTCTGACCGTGAAGCGGGCGCATGGCTTCTAGGAAGGGGAGCGCGAGAGTTGCACCGAGGCCACGGAGAGTTTGCCGGCGCGAGAGTTGCCAGCGTTTTGATTGGATATGGGACATGGCTGACTGAAGAAAGCTACTTGTAAGACAAATGAGTTTACCAGTGGCTGGAGGGATTTCAATTCAGGAAGCGAGGTCTTTTTTTATCAATCAGGTTCCTGCCGGTAGGCGGTGGTGGAGCTATCAGCGTGGTGGATGAGTAGGACTGAGTCTTCAGTGGCAAGCTCACCGAAGAGATCCATCATGAATTCTTCTTGCCCGGGCCAAGGGTATACGAAGAAGAGGTCCACTTCCCCTGGGTCTAGGCCGTCGTAGATGGGACTGGTGTCAATGTTCCCGCTATGGCTAGTTCTGGCCTCAGGAGTGATCAGATCTTTTCCGCCGATTCCTTCTGCTTCGTCATAACCTTCTGGAAGGTAGCTGGTGCAGAGGAAGTCTGCCGAGAGATTGAGCTCTCGGGCGAGTTGTATGGAGAGTTCTACGAGGCCGGGTTCTATCTCGATTCCTACTGCGTCGAAGCCGATGAGAGAGGCGAGGCAGGTGGCGACTCCGAGGCCGGAGCCCCATTCACAGAAGCTGTGTCCTCTCAGGTGATTTGACTCTCTGAGGGCGTGGATGGCGGTGTAAACTTTTTCAGCATGGCTGGGAAGATAGCGTGGGTAGCGTCTGCCTAAGCCTCTCTCGAAGAACTTGTGACAATGCTCATCAGCCTCTTGGAGGAGCTTTTCCACTGCGGGGGGAATCTGGGTGGACTGGGGAGAGAGGGTGATGGGTCTAAGTGGCATAGGAGGAGAGAGGCAGGGAAGAATGATCTTTTTTCATCCAGATGATGAGAGATTTTAAAGAAGCTAAGGTAAATGATTTTCTGGCGTGAGAGAGCTTCCGGCATTATGGGTTTCTGGATGCGAATTGCAGTTTCGATTTTTTTAATGATGTGCCTCAGTGCTCATGCCCAAAAGGCCCTATGGGAGAGGCCTGTTATTATCGGAGCCAGTCTTTCGGATGGTTTTCACTTGAGTGACATGGGTTTACCTTTTGCTTCTCCCCGTTCTAAGGAGTTAGGCTTACATCATCACCTTAAAAATGAACTGAAGGTGGCTCATGGTCCGATTCTGAACTTGGGGTCTAATTGGACTTTTATTGCGGCTGAGCCTACTGGGAAGAGGCAGATTGAGAAGGCGCGGGAGGCTGATCCTACGGTGGTCTTCGCGATTGATTATCTTTTTTGGTATCTGAGTGCTGAGCCGAGGTTCCGGGGGCGTGGCTATCGTGAGATGAGTCGGTTAGAGTTTTTTGAGCTGGGTTTAGCTCATCTTGCGACGCTGAAATGTCCGGTGGTGGTGGGTAATATTCCGGATGCTAAGAGTTCAGTCGGGAAGGTGCTTTCCGAAGAGAGTTATGCGGGAACGGAGATGATCGCGAAGGCGAATGAGCGGCTGGCAGAGTGGATCGCAGAGCGTCCGAATTTTGCGCTTTTGGATCTGCATTATTTCCATATGCAGGTTTCGACTAATCAGGAAGTGTCTGTGTTAGACGAGGTGACACCAAAAGGGCAAACGCGGGATTTATTCCTGCAGTCCGATCAGTTGCACCCGACTTTGGCGGGGGCTTCGATGATTGCCAAAGTGGCCCTCGATGTGCTTAGGAGGCACGTAGGTCCGTAGGTGGTTTTTTGGAAAGAAGGATTGGTGCTTCAGTCCGAGTGACTTAGGCGAAGCACTCACCTTGGGAAGTTCTAGCTGCTTATCTACTTGATCGCTCAATTTGCTGGAGAGCTAATGAGGTAGCTTGCGGCGACGTAGCGCCGCTGAAACCAATTTGCCTCGTCTCTACCTAAGCGCAGTGAGGGAGCACAGATGAAGAGGCAGTCGTTACTGTTTTCCCAGTTCCACGAGAATTCTCCATCTTCGCTGTAAGAGGAAGACATGGGCACGATCGCGCTGTTTGATTGATCGTTATACAGGACTAAGTTAGCGAGTTTTCCGGTGTAGGAGTCTGCTACTTTAAGGATAAGGAGGTCATCCGAGATGAATTTTATGCCGGTGACGCAGACCCAATGTCCTAAAATCCGGCTCCACCTGATGACGCCATCAGGTTCTAGAATGGCTTTTGCGGAGTTTACCGAGAGGAGGGGAGGAAAACCGCGATTGATCGAAGTGGAGATGTTTTTTCTGATTCTTTTTAGGAATGCTTTAGGGGATTCATCTTCGCCACGTAGGAGGTAGCTTCCTGTGACCTTTGCTTTCTCTGCTTCTGCTCTGGAGGCGTTTACCATTTCTAGGAGGTCTAGATCGGCAATTCCGTATTCTTTCGCGTAAGCGGGCTCGGGTTTCCCCTGATATACGGAAGGTCGGTTTCCGAATTTATCTCCAAAACTGCTGGCTTTCTCCTCTAGGCTCTCACCGTCTAGAGAGTTGAGCATGATTTGATCATCTGAGTGGAGAAGGCTGTTGAGGTAAGCGCAGAGCCCGCATGCTTTTTCCCCGACCTTAGTTTGGCTTAGGACTTTTGGTTTTTGGGCGAGTGCGGAGCAAGTGAGGAAAAAGAGGGTGATGAGAGTCCAGTGATACATGATGGATTTTCGCCCTAGGCGAGGCTTGTTTGGTTTTTAAGTAGCTAAGGAGTAGCTTTTTAAAAATCTATGTTATTTGGCAAGTCAGGATTTAAGCTGGGTTTTTCTTTATCCGAAGAGGTCCATTTGGGGTGAGTCTGCTTCTGGGAGGGCTTTTTTGGCCTTTGGGTTAGGGGTTTTTCCTTTGCTGGGTTTTGAGGAGGTCATCTCGAGGTGGGAGAGGATTTCTTTAGCACGGTTCAGGATGTTTTTAGGCAGTCCGGCGAGGCGGGCGACTTGGATGCCGTAGGATTTGTCCGCTTGTCCGGGGAGGATTTTACGAAGAAAGATGATGTCTTCATTCCATTCACGGACGGCGACGTTAAAGTTGGCGACAGATTCCTTAGAGTCGGATAGGGCGCAAAGCTCGTGGTAGTGGGTGGCGAAGAGGGTGCGGCACTGGACTTCATCATGCAGGTGTTCGGCAACAGACCAGGCGATGGAGAGGCCGTCAAAGGTGGCGGTGCCTCGGCCAATTTCATCTAAGATGACGAGGGATTTCTCAGTGGCGTTATTAACGATGAGGGCGGTCTCGTTCATCTCGACCATGAAGGTGGACTGACCTTTGGCGAGGTCATCTGAGGCGCCGACTCGGCAGAAGATGCGGTCACAGAGGCCGAGCTGTGCTTGGTCTGCGGGGACGTAGGCACCGATCTGGGCCATGAGGGTGATGAGGGCGACTTGGCGGATGTAGGTGGATTTACCAGCCATGTTAGGGCCGGTGAGGATTTGTAAGAGGCTTTCGCTGGGCTCGATGAGGGTGTCATTAGGGACGAATTTTTCGTCGACGAGGCTTTGCTCGAGAACGGGGTGGCGGCCGTTGACGATCTGGAGTTGGCGTGAGTCGTCTAGGATGGGGCGGCTGTGTTGGTAAAGTTGTGCGGTTTCGGCAAAGGAGATGAGGACATCGAGTGTGGCGAGGGCGTCTGCGGTGTTTTGTAGGGGGGTGAGGTGATCGCTCACGGCGCTGCGAAG
>CALFVL010000004.1 GCA_937928425.1 uncultured Verrucomicrobiales bacterium | reverse complement strand
CCCCGCCTTCCTGCACTACCTCAAAGAAACAAAAGTCCTCTCCCATCTCTCTGATTCTCGCTCAGGAGTGACCGCGTGGAAGGACCCCCAGCTACTTGATGCAGTCACCGAGATTTCCCCCGAGAAGTCATTTGAAAATTTGCTAGCGCTCGCGATAGAGAAAGGACATTTTCCTTTGAGAACTAGCGAGGAGAACTGGATGAGTGCCGCCGATATTCAGAGCATTCTTCAAGAACGAAGCGCACCAACAGCCACCCAAGCGCACACCCTGCTAAAGCATAGCCCAAATTGCGGGAGATATCTTGCGACTTTAAGCCGGAACGGTAGCCCCTACGTAGCCGCTGACGGCACAAAGACGATTAGAGGAACCGTTCATTACCTCATCACATCACCATCATGAAGGCCAATTGGGTGGAGAGGTGGAGTAGGTTTTTCACTTTCAGAGAAAACACAACTTGTCTCCCATGCAAGAGTGGCTCCTTCCGCCTTGAACGTCCTAAGGAGTCGTCTAGCCCGTAGAAAAAGGTGAGAGATGAATCCTTCTAGGGGAGGTGGAAACATAACTCTTCAAACTTTCACTCATGAGAAGGGAAAAAAGGGGGGGGTATGGTAAGGAATCTCTTTAGTTGATCCGTGCCTTTGGTGTTTCCGAGGCGCGGGCAAAGCCTCTCTCAAAAACTTAAAAGATGGACGAACAATTCAGGCTTAGTCCATGCTTTAGGATAAGAAAGAGGTCTCGTAATTTTGGAAAGGTCAGGAGTTTTTGTATTTCACTCAGAAGACCGAAGAATTCCTTAGCGAAAATTTCCCGCAACACTTCCCGCAACACTTCCCGCAATAGATGCCGCTAAAAGGTGCATTTAGGGGCATTTTGGCCGTATTTTAAATCGACCAGCCTAGAAAGGCGAAAGCCCTAGAACCTTTATGGCTCTAGGGCTTTCATTGGTTACGGGTGTAGGATTTGAACCTACGACCTTCAGGTTATGAGCCTGACGAGCTACCTGGCTGCTCCAACCCGCGATTTATTTTTTCGACCTCCTTCGAGGCGGGCGGAAACTAGGACGGATTTATTCAGTGAACAAGGTTTATTTTGAGGAATTTTCTTTCCTAACGTCGATTTTTTCACCACCCGATCTTTCGGAACCTCACTTTTTCTGCACTCAGCAGGATAACGAAACTCCCTTCAATTACGATTTAAAGTTCCAAATTTCATTTTTTCTGCTTTCTCTCATGCGATGACTCCAAATGTGCTCGCCGAAAGATATGCCGCTGCCCAAATTAAAAAAATTTGGTCACCAGAGGGGCGCATCGTATTAGAGAGGGATTTTTGGATCTCCGTGATGAAAGCTCAGCAGACTCTCGGCCTAGATATTCCTACAGAGGCTATTAGCGCTTATGAAGCAGTAAAAGACCGTGTGAATCTAGCCGCGATCGATGAACGCGAGCGAGTGACCCGCCACGATGTTAAAGCCCGCATCGAGGAATTTAATGAACTCGCTGGCCATGAACATATTCATAAGGGATTAACTTCTAGAGATCTCACCGAGAATGTGGAGCAACTTCAAGTTTACCGCTCCCTAGAGGTGATCCGCGATAAGAGCATCGCGGTATTAGCCCGTCTTTCCGAGCGGGCGAATCAGTGGCAGGATCTTATGATCACGGCCCGGACTCATAATGTAGCAGCACAACCCACGACTTTTGGAAAGCGGCTCTCGATGTTCGGTGAAGAGACTCTTAGCGCCTTCCATAATTTAGAAGCTATTTTAACTTCCTACCCAGTGCGTGGACTGAAGGGTGCGGTGGGCACTCAGATGGATCAGGTCTCACTTTTTAACGGTGACACCGAGAAAGTAGCGGCTCTCGATGAGCAGGTCCGGGAACACCTCGGACTTCCCTTGGCATGGACAAACGTCGGCCAGGTTTACCCGCGCTCGCTTGACTTCCGTGTGGTCAGTGCGCTGGTCGACCTCGCTTCCGGCCCCTCATCTCTGGCTAAAACTCTGCGACTCATGGCTGGGCACGAGACCGCTTCAGAGGGCTTCGCAAAAGGGCAAACTGGCTCTTCTGCAATGCCTCATAAGATGAATTCCCGCTCCTGTGAACGGGTGAATGGCTTCCACGCTATCCTTAAAGGCCACCTCACGATGGCTTCAAATCTTGCCGGAGACCAATGGAATGAGGGAGATGTCTCATGCTCAGTCGTGCGCCGAGTCATGCTCCCAGATGCTTTTTATGCGCTTGATGGGCTCTATGAAACTTTTCTTACGATTCTGAGCCAGATGGATGCTTACTCAGCGGTGATCGAGAAAGAGAACGAGCATTACCTCCCCTTCCTCTTAACGACTACGATTATGATGGAAGCAGTAAAAGCGGGACTGGGCCGAGAGAGTGCCCATGAAGTGATTAAAGAACACGCAGTCGCCACCGTTCAGGATCTACGAAATGGTCACAGTAGCGAGAATGACCTTCTCCAACGCCTGGCGAATGACGAGCGCCTTCCCCTAGACTCTCCTACCCTTTCGCGCATTTTTGAAGAGGGTAAGAGTAATGTCGGGCAAGCTAGGATACAAGTATCACACTTTAAAGCTAAGATTAGTGAGATTATAGGAGTATATCCTAATGCTGCCAGCTATTCACCAGCATCAATTCTCTAATTTTTCGAATAGTTTAAGCTCACCACCCGTTAAAACGGCCCAGCCCATGCACCATATCCAGAGTAAATTCCGAGCAAATGCCTTCCGCAGAGCGAGTACTGTCTTCATTTTAGCGTATCTCTCTCTCTTCGTCGCCGCAGGCAGCACTATTTACATCATCGTGGAGGAGCCCGAGGGGCAGCTTGCACTGTACGGAAGTATCCTAGGGACTACTCTTTTACTATGGATTCTAGCTCTCATTATCTCAGGGACTTGCCGCTGCCAGCTTTGTCAAGCATCTACCATGCGTTCACTCAAGTGCAGCCACCACACGAGGGCTAAGCGGCTCTTAGGGAGCTATCGGCTGCGAATTGCGGTGGCCATCCTTTTTAAGGGGTCCTTCCGCTGTTCTTACTGTGGAGAGGCCTTTAATCTAAAGCCTAAAGAAGAGCGAATTCAGGTCTTAGCTGCTCAGACTCAGCGACGACCTCAAAGTCGACGCAGCAGCCGCATCCCGACAAGAAGGCGCTTCTAAAGAGCTATGAAACTTGTCACTGGACTCGCACTTGGCTTGATCTTAGGCGCTATAACTGTCATCGCTGGGTATTTTTGGCTCTCTAGTTCTGAGCGAGGAGATGAAAGTGTCACTCTGACTTTTACTGAAGAGGAGGTGCAAGAAAAGATCGGGAAGAAGTTCCCCAAAAAAGAGCGTATTCTGGACTATATCCCAGTGGTGATCGAGGAGCCGATTGTAAAATTCCTAGGAGATAGCAAACGGGTCCAACTCTCAGTCAAGGCGACCATGAGCATCCCCTTCATCCATACAGAAGATGTCTTTGGAGTATTTACGAGTTCAGTGAGGTATAAGAAGGAGGATCACAGTATCCGGATCTCTGATCTTACGGTGGAGAGTATTAGTACGAGCCGGATTCCTAAAAAATTCGAGGAACCCATTCGCCTTGCTCTGACCACTGCTGCACGGGAGTATCTTGATGACCACACCGTCTATAAGATTAAACCTAAAGATACGCCTAGGGCGATGGCTGAAATGCTAGTCCAAAAGATTAAGGTCAAAAATGGCCGCTTAGAAATCATCCTAGGGCTCTAGTTTCCGAGCCATCCTTCCCGACATGGAGTTGACAGCGGGAGGACAGTCACTTACTCAACTTCATTATGTCTCAAGAAACGACTTTAATTCTTTTTAAGCCTGACGCGGTAAAGCAGAACCTCGTCGGGACTGTCCTGGCCCGCTATCAGGCTGAGGGGTTCCTCATTCGGGGAATTAAAATGATGACTCTTTGTGATGATATTCTCGCTGAGCATTACTCACATATCGCCGAGATGCCTTTCTTCCCATCGGTGCGTGGATTCATGCAGGAGTCGCCAGTCATTGCACTCGCTCTGAGTGGGGAAAACGTGATTTCTAGAGTCCGGGACCTCCTTGGGCCTACTGACTCTAAAGAAGCTGCGGCCGGTACGATCCGAGGTGACTTTGGAGAGAAGGCAGAGGATTCTAAAATGCGCAACATCTGTCACGCTTCTGATAGTCCTGAGGCTGCTAAGGCAGAACTCAAACGCTTTTTCAAAGATGGAGAACTGTTCTCCTAAAATATCACGATTTTAAAGGTGCCCCCTTTCTTAGAAAACCACTCTTAACTCGGGTGGTTTTTTTATGGTCGGAAGGCAAAGATAAGATCAGATGTGTGCGCTATTTCACTCACGGGCATTCTTCTTGGTGCAGCATTCTCTAGCCAGCTCTCCAAGAAAAGCACCTCCTTCCGCTCATCATTATACCCGATGATTACCGAGGCATGAAGGGGGGAGCGTTTTTCTTTAGATGGTAAGGTCTTTTCGCTAGGTCTTTCAAATTTCCTCTCACTCCCTCTCGAGACCTGTTGTGAAATTTCGCTATGTAGGCGGTCCCGCTCCTGATTCCAACGCCGCCAGACGATCACAGGCATCCCTGCTCTCAGAGAACGGCGGACTATGCCGTGATCATAGCGACTTTTACGCTCCATCTGAAAGCGGGCTTCTTTAGCCACCGCGCTATAAAGTCCTAACATATCAGAGCCTGCGGAGGATCCGGTATTCTGAAATTTCCCTGCGACCGCTAGCCAGTCCTCGTCTAGATGAAGCCCTAAATAACGAGCTACCATCACCAGAGTATTCAGCCCACAATATGGCCGGTAACCTTGGGGCACGATGGGAACTCCCGAGAGGATGACATCCCCTTCTTTACTCTGAGAGACATTTTTTTCTAAGAGCTGAAGTCTCTCCCGAGTTGCCAGTTTCTCTTGATCTGAATCTAACCAAGTCCGATCGGCCGCCCCTTTCTTACGGATACTAATCCGTATGAGACGGTCAGTTGCCTCTAATAAGCTAATGACTAAGCCTGATTTCTTATCGTGGTATTCTTTAAAAAAAGCCCGTAAATCGCGAGTGCGTCCTTTTTTAGTCTCTCTGGGCTTAGGGTCGAGTTTTTCTAATTTTTCTCGAATTACTTGGGATTTCTCTTGGTAAAATTCTGAGAATTCGCGCTTTTTTTCTTCTATCCTCTCCACGAGTTTTGCCACTGCCTCTTCATGACTGAGTTCACTGGGTAGGCGCTGATCAAGATAGGCAAAAAACGAGCCAGCATCCGCAAAGGTCACCTGAATTTCTTCTAAGATCTCACCGCGATGAAGCGATCTTACTAAAAGTGCATCTACTCCGAAGACTCTTGGCTGGGCTTTAAGGAAGGCGACTTGGGTTTTTGCCACCGCGTCTTCGGCCTCCCATTCTCCGGGTAGTTCTTCTTTTCCTTCCCAGACTCTCGGTGCGAGGAAGGCTTCAGTCAGGTCTTTTCCATCCAGCGGATTCTCATTCTGAGTGAGTGGCCCTAAAATTGCGTTAGGGAGTGCGCATAAGGGCCTTACTAGAAAAGAGCTTACAGATAAGACGACGAGAAAAATCACCTTCATAGGTGATAAGGAAACACCCGTTCAGGTGAGCTCGCAATTAGAATCTTAAAACGAAGTCTTTAGGCCCTTACGAGCTGAACTCACTCAGAGTCTGTGCCTTTTTCTTCAGTGGGAGAAGGTGCATCCTTATTCACGATTTCTAGAAAGAGTCCTGTGAGATCTGTGGCATCTTTCGCGTATGAGAGGAGAGGCACTCTCGCACCGCTAGATCCTGAGCGATCAAAGATAAAGTCGTAACCTTGCTCATCCCCAGATTTCTGAATCACCGCGATAATCTCTGATCGAAGAGCATCAAATTCTAAGGACATTTTTTCCCGCAGTGCAGACTGCTTTCGCTTGATCCACTCTTGACGATCTTTCCCTAAGGCTTGTGCTTCTTGGTTCTTGGCGGCCGCTTTCTTAAAGAACTCATTTTTCTTTTCACGACTCAAAGAAGGGTCTTCCCCCTGTTTCTGCAATTTACGGGCCTCGTTGATGAGCTCTTCAATCGTCTTAAGGCGGGCAACATTATCAGCCTGAATCCCCTCGGAATAACCCTCAAATTCTTGGCGAACTTCAACCGTCTTATAGTATGAGTTCATCAGTTTCTGCATATTGACTGTGCCAATTTTATCCTCTTTTTCTTCACCAAACAGAGTCGCAGATAAAGCAACTGAGATACAGAGGAGGCTGATTTTTTTAAACACTTTCATCATTACAGTGAGGTTCTTTCTTTAACCTATTCAGAGTTTCCTGAACTCGCGGAAGTCTCTTTATTCAGTTTCTTTAAGACCTCAGATGTAATGTCCTCGCGATCACGAACATAAACTAAGAACGGGACTTGATTAGAAGTAAGACCTGACTCATCAAAGACAAAGTCTGCCTCCTGAGTGGCTGCGTAGGCATTTACCGCAGTAACAACATGCTCGCGAATCTCATCCATCAAACCCACCATTTTCTGGTTTAGAGCGCGGCGGCTCCTAGAGAGAAATTCTTCCCGCTCTTCTTGAAGAGCCGCGAGTGTGGACTGGCGATCTCTCGCTACTTTAGCAATCTCCTTCTTTTTCTCGGCAGATAGAGATGGATCGTTAAATTCCTTTTCAAATTTTCTAAGCTCTTCGACCATCGCCTGAATCGATGAAATCCTTTCTGCATCAAGCTTCCGGATGTTCTCAGTCTCCACCTTCTCTTCTTTTTCAGCTGATTTAGTCTTATGATATTCGTTAAGAAGAGTGGTCATATTGACTGTAGCCACTTTCAACTCGCCAGCATTTACCGAGAGAACCGTAAGCGCGGAGAGCAAGGCAGGAATTAACTTCGAGGCGATATGCTGAAACGGGGATTTTTTCATAACAGAAGATTTATTTATAATGATGTAAGTGGTAGACGGGTGGAAGTTGTCATTCTAGAGGCTAATCTTCCAGCTTCTTTTTTATCTCGTGGAGTTCTTTTCTAAGCTTGGGTAAGCGTGCTACGGCAGCCATTTTAAGCTGCTCGACCTTTATCGGGCGAGCTGGAGTTCCCATATAAACTCCCGCTTGTGTGATACTTTTCAAAATCCCACCTTGACCCGCTAAAATCACTTGGTCTGCAACCTCCAAGTGCCCAGCGACCCCCGCCTGTGCCGCGATGGTGACGTAGTTCCCTAATTTTGAACTTCCTGCAATCCCACTCTGAGCCACTACGAGACAGTGCTTACCAATCTTCACATTATGGGCAATTTGCACCAAGTTATCAACTTTAGTCCCTTCCCCGATGACAGTTTTGCCGAAGCGAGCTCGGTCTAGGCAAGTATTTGCCCCGATTTCGACATCATCTTGAATCTCGACAATCCCCACTTGAGGAACCTTTTGGTGCCGTCCTTCAACGAGTTCAAAGCCATAACCATCAGATCCGATGACGCAGCCAGGTTGGAGGGTAACTCGATTTCCCAAGGTGCAGCGCTCCCGAATTACAACGCCTGAATGGATGAGACAATCGCGACCAATCACTACCTCAGCACCAATGATACAGCCTGGGGAAATGTCACATCCATCACCAATTACAGTCCCTCTCCCGAGCACCACTCCAGCTCCTACTCTCACTTTTTCTGGATTACAGATCACTCCCTCCTCTAGATGCGCAGCAGGTGAGATTCCCGGTACAAAGGGGTTCGCCTGTTTTTGAAAGTAGTCAATGAGCTGAGAAAACGCTGCTGAGGGATTCGGGACGCTAATGAGTCTACAGCCAGCGGGAGCTGTAAAAGCACCTTCGGGAACGAGGACTGCTCCTGCCTCAGTTTTTTCTAATTGCGGCTCATATCTAGAGTTCCCTAAAAAACTCACCTCGTTCGGGCCAGCTTCATCTAAGGCTGCAATCCCCGTGTATGTAACTTCCACCTCACTTGGAGGATCTACCCCCACAAGGCGGTGTAATTTTTGCCAATTTAGTGCCACTAGGCGAATTTCTACGTGATCTAAAATCTATTCGCTTTGCTTAGCGCCTTCATTGACTTCTTGTAAGAGAGAGTCTGTAAGGTCGGTGGTTTCACGCGCATGGATGATAAAGGGGGTCCCCTGATTGGTCTTACCTGAAGAGTCGAGAATGAAGTCGTAATTCCCTTCCTTAGCTCGCTCGTTCACGGAGCGCTGAATTTCCACTAAGATTCCACGCATTTTTTTCCTCATTTTCTCATTGAGGGAGCGATTTTTCCGCTCGAGGAATTCCGTCCGTTCACGCTCTTTTGACTTTCCGTCTTGGGCTAGATTTCGTGATTCTTCGTTTAAGCTACGCCGCTCTTTCTCTCCGAGGCCGGTGTCTGCTAACTGATCACGGATTTCCTGAAGCTTCGCGTCGATCTCACGGATCCCAGCAAGTTTTTTATTATTGTCGCGCTGAATTCGCGCTCTTTCGATGTTAATTTCACGCTGGATCTCGGTGGTCTTATGGTAGTCATTAAACAGACGTTCCATACTCACGGTTGCGATCTTAAGACGCTGCTGGGCACTCAGCCCTGTTGAGGAGAGTAAAAGGATGGTGAAAATTGAAAAAATGGGAAATTTCATGGGGAGTAAATGAAGTTCTCTAAGAGTATAAGACCCTAGCGTTTCGGGTCAACATCGGGTTTTCCCCCATTTAACTCGGCGATCACCGCAGTGGTGATATCGACTAAGCTTTTCCCCCCGAGAACGGGCGGAAGCTGGTTTGTGGATGTTCCAGAGATATCAAACACGATATCGAAGCCATTCTTCTCTCCGTAGACTTTCACAAAGCGCTCAATTTCTCCTAAAATGCCTGTCATCGTATTCAGCATATCGCTATTGAGCTGTTTGTTACTTTCGTCGTAACGATTGACCCTCTCTTGGTTCATCTTATTTCGTCCATCGATCATCTGAGTGACCCGTTCACTGAGAGCTTTTTTCTCATCTTCGGAGGATGCTTCATTATTCCCTTTCTCCGCCTCTTCAGTGATGATTCTCTCCACCTTACGCACCTCAGCACGCATCTGAAGGTCTGCCTTCTGAATCCGAATCCGTGCCTCATTGATCTCCGATTCCGTTCGCTCAGTCTTGTAGAACTCTTGGAATACCCTTTGAGCATCTATTGCAGCCATTTTAAACTCTTTATCCTCCTGACCTTTCGCCAAGTTTGGAGATGCTAAAAGAGTAAAGATTAAGAACAGAGAATAAGCTGGAAGATTTTTCATAGCGCTTTTAGTAAAAGTCATGAACACTTCCTTAGATGATCACACGGAGCACTGACGTCAACTCTGTAAGAAAATTGTTACAGAAAATGTCTCCCCCTTTCGCCCTTGTTCCCACCATGGGAGCACTCCACGAGGGTCATCTCGAGCTCATCAGAAAAGCCCGCCAAAAGGTAGGCTCTAGTGGCACCGTTATTGTCTCAATCTTCGTAAACCCGATTCAGTTCGACAAAGCGAGCGACCTTGAAAACTACCCCCAACCTCTCTCCACAGATCTAGCCCTCTGTGAAAGAGCCGGAGCAGACTTAGCCTTCACACCTCCTAAAGAAAGCCTCTATCACGCAGACCATTCCGTCCTTATTAGAGAAAGCCTTCTTACAAAACACCTCTGTGGTGCGACGCGCCCCGGCCACTTCGATGGAGTGCTAACCGTCGTCCTTAAACTATTTAACATCTTCCAGCCCAACTATGCCATTTTTGGACAAAAAGACTTTCAGCAACTCGCACTGATCCAGAGGATGGCCCGCGACCTAAACCTCTCCACCACCGTAATAGGCCACCCTACCGTGCGGGCTCCTGATGGCTTAGCACTCTCTTCTAGGAACACCCACCTCACAGCGTCTGAAAGAGCTGACGCCCCCCGCATCCACCGGGCCCTTTGTGCCGCTCGAGACATCTCGCACACCGGCGAGCAAAACCCCAGCATTTACCTTGAGGTAGCCCGTAAGCATCTTCTCATGAACCCTCTAGAAAGCTTCACGATCGACTACCTCGAACTTGTGGACGCAGAAACGCTCCAGCCCACCCCCTCTGTCACAAAGCCCAGCTTCCTCGCCACGGCCTGCTTTTACGGAAAAGTCCGTCTCATCGACCATATTGTGATCCCCTCTTAGCACCCACACTCCTCTTCATCTATTTTCCTGAAAAATGTCCCTTGCTCCTCACCACCATTGGCCTAAATTCCAAAAAATGCGTTACTTTCTTATCCTAATCTCTCTCGCCACCTTCTCCTGTGTTAGCCCTCAACTTGCCGAAAGAAAGCCGATCCCTCCTAAAGGGTCAGATGAAGCCGGCTCTCAGCCATGGAATATTCCTCAGAGTGGCGAGGGCGCGGGTGCTCTAGGCGGCCTGCTGGAGAGACGCTAGGCTACATCGCTGCCCAATCTTCCCTAAGTGAGTGACCCAGTGACCTACGAGCCTTGTGAGAGGTGCTCGGCACTCCTAGACGTAAGCTCCTTCAACCTCCTTGAAAGTGCCATCTGCCCGCTTTGCTCAGCAGAAACTCGCGTCAAAATAGACTTTGGTGCTTACCAGCTCCGTCAGCGCTACGCCGTCGGCGGAATGAGCGTCATCTTCGTAGGGCAGGATACCAGCCTAGACCGCAAGGTTGCCATCAAAGTGCTTAACGAAGAACACTGCCGTAATGAGGTCCGGATTCAGGCCTTTGAGGACGAAGCACGGCTTACCGCAAAAGTCAGCCACCCTAATGTCATCAAAGTCTACACTGTTGGACGCGCCTACGGAAGATTTTACCTAGTCATGGAACTACTTGAAGGCCACAGCCTCGAACGGACCATCGTAAAGCGCGGCGCCCTACCAGAAGCAGAAGTCCTCCAGATTGCGAAGCAAGTGGCGGCTGGACTACGTGCAGCAAAGAGTGCTGGCATGATTCACCGGGACGTCACACCCGGTAATATACTGATTGATAGAGGTGGTCGTGCCCGCCTTGTCGACTTTGGCCTCGCACTCATCACTCAGCATGGGCGTGCACAAGCCGAAGAAATTTGGGCGACCCCCCACTACGTTCCTCCAGAAACCTTGGCACGCGGCACGGAAGACTTCCGCAGTGACATCTACTCCTTAGGAACCACTCTCTACCACGCTCTCGTGGGGCGCCCGCCTTTCGAAACAAGCACCACCTCCAATTCCGCCCTACGCCGCGCCAAGCAGACCATCCCATCTCTGCGTCAAGTGGCCGAGTGGATCTCACCACATACGAGAAAAATCATCGACCGGATGATGGCCTTCGAAGCAAAGCACCGTTGGGAAAACTATAAAGACCTCATCCGGGCCCTAGAAAACGCCCGCCAGAACCTCTAATTAAAAACATCCACTCCCTCACCCGCCTGCTTAAAGATTTCCAATCAAACCCCCTCCGCGAGTTCTAACCTCAGTGTCCCTCCCAATTATGCTTTGGGTAACGCCCGGCCAAATCCTTCTTCATTTGCGGAAAACCACGTTCCCAAAACCCACGCAAATCACTCGTCACCTGCCAAGCTCGCTGATTTGGAGCTAAAATTTTCACCACCAAGGCGTGCCCATTCGCGATCACCGGAGTCTCCTTCACCCCATAAAGTCGCTGCACCTTCTCCTCACACCAGGGATCGCTCCCCAGAGCATATCGCACCCGCGTATTCACCCCGTTTTCTAGCGTCATTTTCTCCGGCGCGAAGGTCTCCAATGCTTGTTTTTGCGGAGCTGATAACCACTCATTCAGAACCCCCCAAGGATCTCGCTCCTTCACCTCTTTAAACGTCGTCGCTCCCGCACAGACCTGTCCCATCGCTAACTCGCGATCATCATCACTAAAGCCCGGTAACTCCAGTTCTGGCATCGCCGCGCTTAAAAAAACCAAACGTGCAATCCACCCCTCCACCTTCGCATCCCATCGCTTCAAGGCGAGCTCACCCGCTATCACTCGCTGCGCCAGTAAGCTTCCTGCCAAATTCACATCCACCTTGCCCCCCCGTTTCTCCTCGAGCACCAGCCCGCGATAACTGCGCCTCCTCACTGCTACCACCCTCCGTGCCACCTCATCAAAAATCACATTCTCGCTTTCCTTCACCTCTTCCTCTGGGACCCAATCTTCAGCGACTGCCACCCCTCGGGACAGTTGAACCACCCGCTCCCGCCCCTCCACCTCCATCATCTCAGTCGCCAAGAAAAGCCCAGACTTCTTCACCGCAGACTTACTATGCAACTTCCCTCTCCTCCCTCCTGCCACATCACAGACCACACTCCCCTGATCACGGCGTAGCGCCAAGCGATCTCCAAATGCCAGAAACATCGCCCGTGCACAGTCCTCTCCCCGCTGCCGGAAATCCGGCTCCTTAATCTGAAATCCACGCCCCTTCATCATCCTCATCAGCTGCTGAAAACTCCTCCACGTCTCACGCGCCCCACGTGCCAATAGTCCCATTTTTTCACACTCCCGTGGTCGAAAATCCACCTGCTTCGCCGCGCACATCGCTAACCACTCTGCGGCAAAGTCATTGCGCCACCCCGGCTCATCCTCCAGTAAGTCTGCCCACTTTGCCCCCCGCTCACCCCGCTTAAAGATCCCCTCCCCCTGCACCGCCGCTGCTATAAATAGCACCTCCCCCATGCAGGTTTTTCCCGCATGTACGAGAGCTGCTAGACGTGGATGCATCGGCAACTTTGCCATCTCCACCCCCGCCCTCGTCAACTCACCCTCTGCTAAAGCTCCTAAATCACCCAGCAAACTCTCAGCCTCCCTCAGCCGGAGCCCCTCCGGCTCGTCTAACCAGCGAAAATCCGCCACCTCCTTCACCCCGAGTTTTTTTAAAAACAAAACCGCCTCGGCCAAGTCCACCCGCCTCACTTCAGGAAGCTCAAATTCCCTGCGCCCCTGCTGCTCCGTCTCACTCCACAGCCTCACACAGCGCCCCGGCCCCATCCGCCCTGCTCGGCCCGCTCGCTGCTCCGCCGAAGACTGTGCTATCTTCTCCATTCGCAGAGAGTCTAGCCCCCGTCCCACATCATAACTCGATTGGCGCACTAAGCCGGAATCCACCACCACCTTCACCCCCTCGATCGTCACCGAGGTCTCTGCCACATTTGTCGATAGCACCACCCGTTTCGTCTCATCTGCTCGGATCGCCGCCGCCTGAGCGGCTGGACTCAGTGCAGAATAGAGCGGCAGCACCTCCCAGTCCCTCATCACAGAAGAGCTCTCTAACAGACTCTGTGATTTCCGGATCTCATGCATCCCCGGTAAAAAAACCAAAATACGATCACCCGCTCCTAAATCACGGCTCTCCGCCTTCACCACCGCCGCCACTCGGTCCCACACCTCCTCGTAACGATTCACCCCCCGCCTTCCCACAGGCCGTGCGCCACGGTACTCCACCGTCACCGGAAATAACCTCCCCCCGGCCTCCACCAACTCACACGGATCTAGATACCCCTTTAGCCCTCCCAACTCTAAAGTCGCCGACATCACCACCACTCGCAGATCCTCTCGCTCACCCTCCTGTAAATCTAAAACCCTTGCCAGAGATAAATCAGAAGCCAAGCGCCGCTCATGGAACTCATCGAAAATCACCGCCCCCACCCCACTCAGACTCGCATCGTCCAGCAGCATCCGCTGTAATACCCCATCAGTCACAAAAAGAATCTCCGTCTCCGGCCCCTGCTTACTTTCAAAGCGCACCGCGTAACCCACGCCACCTCCTAGAGAAGTCCCCACCTCACTCGCCACGAACTCCGCTAAAAGCCTCGCTGCCATCCTCCGTGGCTGCACCACGATCACCCGTCCCTCCACCTCTGCTCCCACCATCACCGGCACCCGAGTCGACTTACCAGAGCCCGTAGGCGCTTTGAGCAAAAGCCTTCCTCGAGGTGCTCGCACCCCCGCACGGATCTCCCGCTCCACCTCATTCACTGGCAAGTTCACGCCGCCACCAAAGCACCCACACTCACATTCCGCACGTAAGATTTCCTGAAAAATACCCAGCTCCCGCCACGTTAGAAACCTTGCTATTCCATCTACTTAACCTAAACTCAGCTCATGAATCCATTCACATTCGCATTTCTCCCTAGCCTTGGTGGTGGAGAAATCGCCCTTATCTTTCTCGTCCTCCTCCTCCTCTTCGGGGCTAAAAAACTCCCTGAACTTGCCCGTGGCATTGGAAAAAGCGCTGGTGAATTTAAAAAAGCTCGTGAAGAATTTGAAGAAGAAATTCGTAAAGGAGGAGAAGAAGCCACTGATGACGTTAAAGTCTCCAAGGCCTCTGGGAGTCAATCTCGTGATGACGCATGAGTTCACCCTCTCTAAAGATTTTTAAAAACGCTCCGAGAGTCCTCCTCGGGGCGTTTTTTATGCTCTCCTCCTGTGAAAATCAGAAGCAAGAAAACTCCCCCTCAGCACCTCAGACTCAAGCCGAAAGTCGTCAGTCACCTTCCCTCACTAAATCTCTCTCATCCTTAAAAAAACCAGCCCCAAAGCAGGGCAAGCAGCCCGCTCAAGAAAAAATCCGCTTTCTTTCCTACAATCTTAAGAACTACCTCACCATGGAGATCTTCCGTAAAGGAGGCCTTAAAGAAAAACGCTCGAAAGACCCCCGCGAAATAGATGCCCTCATCCACATCATCACCCATGAGAACCCTCAGATCCTTGGCATCTGTGAAATCGGAACTCCCGAGGACCTTAGCGACCTCCAAGCCCGCCTAAAAATGGCCGGCCTTGACCTCCCCCATCGCGTCCATGCTGGAGGCTTTGATCCCGTTCGCCACCTTGCCATCCTCTCAGCCTACCCCATCTTAAAAAATAACTCAGTCACCCACCTCCCCTTCCAGATTGGTAAATCAGAGCGTCTCATGGGCCGAGGCATCCTCAGTGTCCTCATCGACCTCCCCCTCGGACCCACCCACTTCATCGGCCTCCATCTCAAGTCAAAACGCCCCCTTAAGAATCTAGACCAAGCCGAAATCCGCCTGAGTGAAGCCCGCCTCGCCAAAGCCCACTGTAATGCCATACTCGAGACCGATCCCAGCGCACGCCTCGTCGTCTACGGTGACATTAACGACACTCGGAAAACCCCAACCCTCTTCACCCTCACCGGCCGCTCTAACTCCCACAAGCACCTTGCAGACGTCTTCGTCAAGGACTCCCGTGATCATCTCTGGACTCACTACTGGGCTTACCAACAACAATACGCCCGCCTTGACTACGTCTTCACCTCCCGGGCCATGACCCCCTTCATTGACCTCGAAAACTCCTACCTCAGTGATCACGACCGCTGGAACCAAGCCTCAGACCACCGTGCCGTCTTAGTCACTTTCCAGACTCATCCACACCCACCCAGCAAAAAATAATTTCACTTTACTATAATAAATAAACCCTAGGCACCTCCCTCATTTTATATTATAGAGGAAAGTAAGAAAGAGGAAAAATCCTCTTAACTAGAACTATTAAAAACAATGAAAAATAAAATCACCATGCTTGCGGCCTTCGCCGTTTTCGCAGCCGCTGCCACAGCCGCTCCGGTAAATACGAGTAACACCCAGACTACTGAAGTAATCGCCTCTGACGAAAAAAACATCACGCTCCAAGTATCAGGCCTCGTCTGAGCAGGCGGATGCTCTAAAAAAGTGCAGGCTGCACTTGAAAGCGTTGAAGGAGTCACCAAGGTCGTTGTTGGAAAAAAAGTCGGAACGAGTGCTGACGCCACCGTCACAGCAGAAAGCTCAGTCGAAGTAAAAGACCTAGTCAAAGCCCTGAAGAAAAAAGGCTATGACGCCAAGGAGAAAGCCGCATAGATTGCTCCTCTCTCCTAAATAAATTCTTTTTTTCAAGCCCCACCCTGCTTAGCGCAGCGTGGGGTTTTTCACACCTCTACCTCCCCTCTCCAACCATTCACAGAGCCCGCGAAGCCCCTACCGCGCCAAGAAGAATAAAAAAAGAGTTCAGAAATTCCCCCATCCCCCCTAAACCCCCAGCCATGCCTCACACCATCACAGTTCTTCCCGGCGACGGAATCGGACCAGAAGTCATGGACCTTGCGCTGCAAGTCCTAGATGCCACCGCCGCTAAATTTGACTTCCAGATTTCACGAAGCACCCACCTCGTCGGTGGTGCCGCCCTAGATGCCACCCAGAACGAAACACCCCTTCCTCCGGAAACCATCGCCGCCTCTGAAAAAGCGGACGCCATCCTCTTCAGCTCCGTAGGTGGCCCCAAGTGGGAAAACCTTCCTCCAGAAATCCAGCCAGAACGTGGAGCCCTTCTTCCCCTGCGGAAACACTTCGGCCTCTTCGCGAACCTTCGCCCCGGCTCCTGCCACCCATCCCTCACCCACGCCTCCCCTGTAAAAAACGAACTCATCCCAAATGGCTTTGATGTCCTCTGCGTCCGTGAACTCACTGGCGGAATCTACTTCGGAGATCCCAAAGGGCGCGAAGAACGTGATGGCGAGTCCGTCGCCTTCGACACCATGGTTTACAAAAAATCCGAGATCGAAAAAATCCTCCACGTCGCCTTTAAAGCCGCACAAGGTCGCGACAAACGCCTCACCTCCGTAGACAAAGCCAACGTCCTAGCCACCTCCGTCCTCTGGCGCGAGACCGCAAATGAGATCGCCGCCCACTACCCTGACGTCACCATGGACCACCTCTACGTTGATAACGCCGCCATGCAGCTCGTAAAACGCCCTGACTCCTTCGACGTCCTCGTCACCGAAAACCTCTTCGGTGACATCCTCTCGGATGAAATGGCCATGATTTCAGGCTCCCTCGGCATGCTCCCCTCAGCCAGCCTCGGAAAAGTGAAGGAAAATGGCCTCTACTTCGGCATGTATGAACCCTCCGGCGGCTCTGCCCCAGACATTGCCGGTCAAGGCATCGCCAATCCCATCGCCCAGATCCTCTCCGTCTCCATGATGCTACGCTACTCCCTCGGTGAAACCGCCGCCGCCGCTGCCATCGACTCCGCCGTCCAAGCCGCCATCGACTCCGGACTCCGCACCGGCGACCTCTACACCGGAGCAGAAGGCGAAACCCAGGTCAATACCGCCGAAATGGGAGCCGCCATCATCACCCATCTTAGTTAATCATAGCGCCTAAGACCAAGACGCCCCCCTTCAAAAACCCGTCGTAGAAATACGCACGGGTTTTTTAATACTTCGCCATAGGATCATCTATCCCGTCTCACGATTTACCTGCAATCCACGCAATCGCCCCAGGAATCACCCTACGCCAGCCCAAGGCCCGCACTAAACCTCCGAGTTTCTCACCCTCAGAACGTCGCGCCACCAGCGCAGTCTCCTCTAGCCACCCCGCCACCATCCTTGCCGCCGCCCTCTCCACAGGAAGCGTAAACCATAAAAGAAGCGTAGCCACCCCTAGAACCGCCGCCAGTAAA
>CALFVL010000003.1 GCA_937928425.1 uncultured Verrucomicrobiales bacterium | reverse complement strand
AAACGTCTTGGGCGGGTGTTCCCCTCAAATTCACCTTTTGATCCTGCTCCCCCTGCAGCTGCCCAGGACTTTAGTCAAGTTCAGGCCGCTCCAGCTCAGACTTCTCCTCCGGTAGGAGGCGCCCAGACCGCAGCACCAATTTTTGCAGCTTCACAGGCGCCAACCCAGCCTGCACAAAGCCCTCAAATCCAGTCACCTTTCCAAGTGAATCCTGCTTCGCAGGTCGGAGCAGCCCAGCCTGCTCCTCCGCAGACTACTACCTCGTCCTCTCCCTTCGAAGCGAACTTGGCTCCCCAAGCAGTTCCTCCTCAGCCAGAGGTTCCTAAGGCAGATGCTGACGCGATTGATGAACTTCTGCGCCAGTTCCGCGAGCATCGGGATGCTTAAGCCCCGAAGACCTGTTCTAAAGCTTCAGCCATTGCCTTCTTCATCTCGTTCACGGAGAGGGGCCTTCCGGCCTCACGTTCTGCTGTCGTCATGGTCACTCCGGTGATGCCACAGGGTGTGATCGAGTCGAAGGCAGGGAGGCTGATATCCTCCACATTTAGGGCGAAGCCGTGTAGTGTAACCCATGAGCGCACGCCCACTCCAAGAGAAGCAATCTTGCGTGATCCTACCCATACACCGGTGAGTCCTTCTTGGCGTGTCGCTACGATTCCAAATTTTTCGAGAGCGATGATGATGCTTTCTTCTAGATTTCTCAGGTGAGCGTGGAGGTCTTTTTTACGTTTATTGAGGTCTAAGATGACGTAGCCGACGAGCTGTCCGGGGCCGTGAAAGGTGCCTTGCCCTCCTCGGTTAATTTCAATGGTCGGGTGGGCAAGCTGAGCGACCTTGTTAAGGCTGCTCCGGTCGCGGGTGCGGCCGATCGTGAAGACGGGAGCGTGTTCTAGGAGGAGGACCGTATCGTTAATTTTACCCTCCCGCCTTTGCTGGACGAGAGCTTCCTGTAGGTCCCAAGTTTCTTGAAAATCGAGATCTTTACCCAGGTCTCTGATGGTAAGCTGGCTCATCTTTCTGATTTTGGCAAAGCGAGCCACTTCTGGAGTTCAGTGAGTGGTAGGGAGTTGATGACGTCTCCTTGTTCTAGCCATCCTTTTTTAGCGAGGCGGGCACCGTAGGCTAGGAATTGGAGTTGCTCGGTGGCGTGGGCGTCAGGGTTGATCGCGCAGAGGACTCCTTGATCACGGGCACGTTGCCACCAGCGCCAGTCCATATCTAGTCTCCAGGGATTACAATTCAGCTCGATGACAGTGCGAGTCTCGGCAGCGCAGTCGATGATTTTTTGGATGTCCACTGCGTAGGGATCTCGCCGAAGAAGGAGGCGGCCTGTGAGGTGTCCTAACATGGTCACGTGCTCGTTTTCCATGGCTCGGATTAGGCGAGTCGTCATTTCCTTTTCGGGGAGGTTAAAGACGTTATGGATGGAGGCCACACAGTAGTCGAGTTGACCTAATAGCTCATCCTCAAAGTCTAAGGAACCATCTTTAAGAATATCGACTTCGGAGCCGCTCAGGAGGGCGAAGTCCTGAAATGATTCGTTCAGTTTCTGGATCGTTACGATTTGTTCTGAAAGGCGTTTTTCATCCAGTCCATTTGCTTGGAAAGAGGACTTGGAGTGATCGGCGATGCCGAGGTATTGGAGGCCGTGATCACGGGCTGCTTCTGCCATCTCCTCGAGTGTGTTTTTTCCATCTGAGGCAGTCGTGTGATTGTGAAAGGTTCCCTTAAGCTGGCTGAGTTCTATGAGCTTGGGCAGCTCTCCTGTCTTTGCCGCTTCAATTTCACCCCGATTCTCGCGCAGCTCAGGGGCGATCCAAGAAAGCCCCAAGGCCCGGTAAATATCGGCCTCTTCCTGAACTTCTGGAATTTCAGAATCTCCGGTGAAGTCGTACTCGTTGAGCGAGAGGCCTTTTTTTAAAGCTAGGGAACGGAGCTCGACATTGTGTTCCTTACTTCCAGTGAAGTATTGGAGGGCAAAGGGGAAGTGTGGATTACTGACGGCGCGGAGGTCGCATTGGAGGCCATTTTCTAGGCGAATAGATGCCTTAGTCTCACCATGTGCGATGACTTCATGGACTTCTGGAAAATCGGTGAAAAATTTGGTAAGTTCAGCGCTGGCAGTGGTGGCTACGAGGAAGTCGAGGTCATGCAAGGTTTCTTTAGACCGGCGGTATGATCCGGCGATCGCGGAGCGGGAGACCTTAGGATGATCTCGGAGGCGAGCGAGGAGAGTTTCAGCAAGGGGAGCCACTTCACCAAGCCGGAAGCGATCTGCAAATTTCTCACGATTCGAAATTGCGCTGAGGATTTTTTCGACTGTTTTTTTCCCAAATCCGGAAAGCTTAGCAATGTCTTGGCCCTGACAGGCTTCTTTGAGTTCCTCGACTGAGGAAATTTTTAACTGATCATAGAGAGCTTTAATTTTCTTAGGTCCTAGTCCTTGAACTTCGAAGAGCTCGAAGAGGGTGGGGGGGAACTCTGCTCGGAGATCCTCGTGGTATGCGAGGCTCCCGCTGGAGGCCAGCTCGTGCAGTTTTTGCTGGAGAGCTTCTCCGATTCCCTTAATCCCCTTTAAGTCATTGGCGGCGGCTAGCGCGACTATATCCCCATCGAAATTTTGGACAATCTCGGCACCTTTACGATAGGCCCGTGTTTTGAAGGGGTTTTCTCCTTTTAGTTCAAGGAGGAGCGCGATTTCTTCAAGGGTGCTTACGAGGGTGTCACGGCTTAGGTCAGGCATTTCTTTTAGGATGCTCCTGTGGGGGTGATTTGCAAGACTAAGGCCTTCTTGAATGGAAGCGTTTCTGCTATTCCCCCGGCATGGAAACAGCGAATGTGAAATTTTATAATGAGGCTATCGAGGCTGCTCAGTCGGGTGATTTAGGCACAGCTTTAAAAGCGATCGAGGCGGCCTTAGTCGAGGATCCGAATGATGTGCAGAGCTGGCAGCTTTATGCCGTCGTTTTAAATGCCCTTGGCGAAACTGAGAAGGCAGAGAAGGCGAATGCTAAGATTCAGGAAATCGGAATCAGCGAAGTGGATGAGCTCGTGATGAAGGCCGCGGATGCAGTGGGTCAGGGTAAGTTCAGCCTCGCGATTACGCACTATGAGGATGCCTTAGAGTTAGAGCCAGAGCGGTCAGAGCTTTATGTCAGTTATGCACTGGCTCTGATGCAGGGGGACTATCCTGCGGATGCTGAAGAGGCTGCGGATAAGGCCGTAGAACTCACACCAGGTGATGCCTCGGCGTGGTATGCTCAGGGGCGCGTACGTCGCCTCCGTGGTAAAAAGGAGGAAGCGCTGAGCAGTCTTAAAAAGGCTTTAGAAATTCAAGGAAACCTCGTTCTAGCCCGCTATGAGTGTGGGATGATCCTCGCGGAACTGGGGCGGCTGGATGCTGCTTTGGGCTGTTTTGAGAAAGTTCTAGAAGATCATCCTGAAGATGAGAATGCGATCACGGCGAAGGCAGCCATCCTTGAAAAGATCGAGGAGATGAATTCTTAGTTGATAAGGATTGCAAGGAGGAGTGGGCTAGGCAGGATTTGAGCAGCTTAATTAGAGTAAAGAAAATGAGTCGTAAAATTTGGTTGGATGGAAATCTCGTGGAAGAAGCAGAGGCTAAGATCTCAGTTTTTGATCACGGACTTCTTTACGGAGATGGAATCTTTGAAGGGATCCGCTTCTATGAGGGACGGGTATTTCGGTTAAGGGAACACATTGAGCGCCTTTTTCTTTCGGCTAAAGCTCTTCTTCTAAAAATGCCGTGGACTTTAGATGAAGTTTGTGAGGCTTGTTTAGTTACGATCCGGGCGAATGCTTTACAGGATGGTTATATCCGCTTGGTGGTCACTCGTGGAGTGGGTGATCTGGGGTTAAATCCTTATCTCTGTCCGTCCCCTTCCATGTTTATTATTGCCTCTGGAATCACTCTTTACCCGAAAGAGTTCTATGAGAATGGTTTAGAAGTGGTGACTTGCTCCACGCGGCGTCCCACTCCGGCGAGTCTCAGCCCCCAAGTGAAGTCACTGAACTATTTAAATAATGTGATGGCGAAGGTGGAGGCACTGAAGGCAGGGGCTAAAGAGGGCTTGATGTTGAACGAGCAGGGCTATGTGGCGGAATGCACCGGCGATAATGTCTTTCTGGTTAAAAAAGGAGTGGTTTATACCCCGCCAGTCTCGGATGGGAGTTTAGATGGGATCACTCGGCAGACGATCTTCGACCTCTGTGATGAACTTGGGATTACCATTCAGGAGACATCCATGACTCGCTATGACCTCTACACGGCTGATGAGTCATTTCTGACTGGGACGGCGGCCGAAACGATCCCGATGGTGAAGCTCGATGAGCGGGAGATTGGCGATGGGAAACCCGGACCGGTCAGTCTGCGTCTGATTGAGGCTTATGGCCAGAAGGTGCGCTCTGAAGGCACTGAATTTTAAGAGAATAGAAAAAAGGAGGGGCTGTTTAGTCGCTGCGCCGTGGACGGGCTGACATGATGACGCGGACGGCAGCGAGTGGAAGCAGGGCGATGAGGGCTGCGGCGGTGGCGATTTTGAAGCCGGGGTAGATCCGCGCTCGGTCAGCATGTAGGGCTCTGAGAGAGTCGCGCACGACTTGCTCAGCAGGAATGTAGAAGGCTTCTTTTACTGGAAGTTTACTATCAAGGTGGCGGCGAGCGGTATCTCCGAAACCAGTTTTAATCGGGCCAGGGCAGACGGCTAGGACCCGCACGCCATGTTCACGAAGTTCGAGACGGAGGCCTTCACTAAAACTGCTGACGTAGGCTTTACTGGCGGCGTAAACGGCGAAGTCAGGGATAGGGAGGGTGCTGGCAAGTGAGCTGAGGTTCAGGATGGCTCCACGCTGGGCAATAAGGCCCGGTAAGAGGGCGCGGGTGAGGTGAGTGAGTGCCTCAACGTTCAGTCGGAGCATTTGCTCGATCTTAGGCCACTCTGAAGTACGAAATTCTCCGTAGTCGCCCATGCCAGCGTTATTCAGGAGGCAGTCTGGGTAGAGTTCTGCCTGAGCAAGACTGTTGAGGAGATGGTTCCGGCCTTTGAGGTCAGCTAAGTCGCAGGAGATGGTCTTGACCCGGAGGCTAGGGTGGCGAGTGATGAGCTCTTGGGCAATTTCGCTGAGAAGGTGGTCGCGCCTTGCGACGAGAATGAGGGTGTGGACTTGCGGAGCAAGTTGCTGTGCATACTCTAGCCCTAGTCCTGAGCTGGCTCCGGTGATGAGAGCACAATTGAAGCAGGGAGTAGGGCTGGAGTGGGACACGATTCTTGAATCGAGAGCTTAAGCCTGGGGCTGATTCTCATCCACTTTTACGATGCGGAGAGGAAGGCGCTGGATCAGTTCACTATCGACGAGGATGTCTACGGAGTAAACACCAGCACGGGGGAAGGTGAGGCCTTGGAAACCGACAATGAGATGACGTGTCATAAAAGCGACATTATCAGGCATTTTTACGGGCATGGCGCCTTTGATCGGCATCTTTTCGTTAATTGCTTTCCCATCTTCGTCGATGATTGAAATCTGTAACTCATGGTCACCATCATCCTCTGGGGTAAAACAGAAGCGCATGGCGAGAGAGCACTGAGGATGTACGATGGGGGTGGCTTTGGCGGCGAGAGCATCGAAGGTGCCTGAGATGCACATTTTGCCCTGATATTCGGCCGCGAAATCGCAGAGAGTAGCTACTTGTAAGTCCATAATTGAGTCTATAATAGGGTGCCGGAGGTGGCACGCCCTCTAGGTGCCTTTTCCGATGAAGATGGTAAAGGGGAAAGAGGGAAATTACTGGTCTGCTGGGGCGACAGGCTCGGCCTTAGGAAGGTCGGCGGGAGCTTCTGGTTCCTCGACTGCTTCGGCTTCTATCGGGACAGCCAGTGGGATTTTTTCAGCAGGGATGCTGGGGGTGACGGCTTCAGCTGTGGGGATGTTATCAGGGGTTTGGGGTTTGGCAGTGGGGACGTCCTCTGGGATTTCAGGCTCACCGGAGTTTGGTGAGGGGAGCACCGGCTCAGCGACGGGAATGTCACTTTCCTGAACGAAGACGGCTTTAGGAATGGAAACTTCTTCTACTTCTTCCTTTTCATCTACGATAATAGCGCGGGGGGAGGCTTTGAGATTTTGTTGGATTTCGCTACGGAAGTTGCGGAAGAAGCGCTTCACCATCGGGGCGGCTTTATGACCACCACTTACGTTTTCTCCGGGCACTCCCTCGTAGACTACGGCATAGGCGTAGCGCGGATTATTAAAGGGGAAGAAGCCGGCGAACCAAGCGAGATTCTGCTGGATGGCGGGTTTCCACTGAGCCGTCCCAGTTTTACCACACATGACGGTGAAGCCGATGTCAGCCCGTTTTCCGGTTCCGTAGCTAGCGTGGACGACATTACGCATCCCTTCTTTAGTGATCCTAACAGCAGTCGAAGAAAGGCTTAACTCATTGCGCTTACGGGGTACGGGGGCCTCGATCACACGGCCGTGGAAGTCTTGGATTTGTCTAACGAGTTGTAGATCAGTAAGGACAGATCCATTTCCAATGGCTGCCATAGACTGAGCGACTTGGAGTGGGGTGGCGAGCATGAGTCCCTGACCGATGGCGAGGTTGGCGGTGTCACCATCAGTAGTGGGGCGTCCCATTTTCTGCATGATGTAGTCTGGTGTAGGGGCTTGGCCGGGTTTTTCACCGATGAGGGGTAGTCCGGTCTTAGACCCATAGCCGAGGCGCCGAGCGACTGAGAGGAATGCTTGTGGGCCAGTCTCGATGCCTGCTTGGTAGAACCAGACGTTATTTGACTTAGCGAGAGCTCTTTTCGGGCCTACCCATCCTTGGTGTCCCTTAGAGTGGTTCCGCATAAAGATCTGCCCAATTTTCAGCTTATCAGGGCAGTTGAACTTTTGATCATAGCGGATCGCCCCATTAGAAATCGCAGCGAGGGTGACGACGGGTTTAAAAGTGGAGGCAGGGGGATACTCTCCTTGATAGGCTCGAGCGAAGAGGGGGTTAGCGGGGTCTTTGCTGAGGGTATCGAATTTTTCCTGAGTGATGTATGGGACGAAGTCGTTGAGGTCGAAAGTGGGCCTTGAGGCCATGACGAGGACTTCTCCGGTCTGGATGTCAATGACGACGAAGGCGCCTCGTTTAGAACCTTCACGGAGGACGCGCTCGGCATAGCGCTGCCAGTCTAGGTCGATGGTGGTGACCACGTTACCGCCGGGGCGAGGTCTGCGGATGGCTTCATCGAGAACCTTTTCACCGTTTTTATCAAAAATCATTTTTTTGAGACCGGGCTCACCTCGGAGTTTGTCGTCAAAGACCATTTCGAATCCTGACTTTCCCATGATGGATTGAAAAAGGGGGTCCCCTGTATTGATGGGACCTGTAGGAAGTCTTGTCTTCGCGCCGACGTAGCCGATGAGGTGGGCTGCTACCGATTTTTCTGGGTAGAATCTTTGATAAACAGGAAGGAGAGTGAGCCCTACGGGCAGTTTTTGCTCTAAGGACTTCGCTTTTTTTTCGCTAAGAATTTGGGAGATGATTCGCGGGAGCCAACGCCGGTTTTTGTAGTATTGAGCAAGTTTTGCGTCGGTGTAAGACTCATCGCCCTCGACGAGGGCATTGGCTTCGGCGACGCGTTCTTGAGCCCATGCTACGGCAGCGGAGCTGTCATTAGGGCCGTCGTAGGCGGTGAAGTCTAGGGCGAGGTGATAGGCGACTTTCGACTGTGCGAGAGGTCTGCCATCACGATCTAAGATGAGTCCGCGAGGAGCAGGAATGGTGATGGACATGGTGCGGGCCATGCCTTGGTTAAGAACGGAGGCGTCCGAGGCCGTAGGGCCTTCCTCGGTAATTTCTGCGATGGCCTCTTCAGAGAGCTCAGGATCTACGAAGGGTTTTACGAGCAGAGGCTCCCCTTCGGTGCCGATTTGAGCAGAGAGAAGAAGGGCAGAGCCAAGACTGAGGAGGGGGATCTTCCAGAGCATGGGGGAGACTGTATGGAGATTTCTCAGAGATTACCAGTCCCACTCATGAGGATTTCCACGAATACTTTTTACGATCTCGGTGGGAAGGAAGATGGTCTCGTTCGTCCACTTAGATTCAGGCTCCATTTCAAAGAGGACCCATTTGCTCTCGGTGCGGCCATTTGCACGGACGCTGACGTTGAGATGAATTTTAATTTTACCATCATCACGGGGAAAAACTTGTAATTTTCCGGGGAGCTGGAACTTGGCGAAGGTCTTTCCTTCCTCTCCGGGAATGGGGACGAATTTAGCCTGTTCTCCGAGGTATGATTTGGGGAAAGGCTCGCTGCGTTTGGTGGCTTCCGTGGTGACGCGGGCTTTGTTAAGACGGAGCCATTCGTGCACGCCTTCCTTACCCACGGCTTCTACTCGCCAGATGAAGGGACCGTCTAGAGTGCCCGTCCCTGCGGCCAGAACCATGGCAGAGATGGCGATTCCGCTTTTTCCTCCCATGGCTTTTACGGAGCTTTTGACTTGGGCTCCATTAATCTCCACTGATGGGGTCTCGCGGAAGCCATGATCTTTCAAGAGCATGGAGGCGCAGCTCGAGAGTAAAAGAGAGGCTAGGCCTGCGGTAAGAGGGCCGATGATTTTTATCATGGCAGACAACTTAGCGTAAATTTCTCTCCTGTCAAAGTGGGTGACGATTCCCGCTTGCCCTATTGGTCGAGAATCCTTAGCTTTTCAAGCGTTCGAGGCTGCTGTGAGCTTCTGAATCTTACGAAAGGAACTTTCTCTGATACCAATTTTTTTTCGGTGAGCCTGCGCGAATGCACTTACTGGGTATCCCTTTCTAGATCGAAGTCTCATGGAGCTTTTTACTTATATCGTCTGTCGGGGAGTTTTCTTTTCGGTTTGAAGTCGAAGTTTTCGAAGGGTCTCTCACGGTCTTTACACTTCTTGGACCGGACCTTCCCGCAGTATTTATGGGGTGATACCCAGTCTGAAAAATGTCAGAACAAGAAAGAAACACGTCGGCCGGTCAGTCCTCTGAGGACTCGGGGAATCAGTCTAGAAATCGGAATCGTAACCGGAATCGCAATCGGAGTAGAAATCGCCGCTCGGGTGGACCCAGTGATGGGCGGCGTGATGGAGGGGGAGGGCAGCGTGGTCAGCAGAGGCGCCGCCATAATAATGCGGAGGGACCTCGGCGCCGTGGGGCCAAGCCTAAGCCTCTCACGCTCTGGGAGAAGATTAAGAAATTCTTCGGGCTTTATAAGCCAGAACCTGGGCGTCCTCCACGCAAAGCGGCCCAGAAGTCCGGAAGAGTGCCGAAAGAGAATGTCCGTGACGCCTCAGGCCGTGCACCTCGCTCCGCAGATGGAGGGGGTGATAAAAGGCGCGGTTCTGGTGGGAAGACGGCGCGAGCTCGTCAAAAACCGCGCCCGACTCCTGATAGCTCGGCAGTAGAGGGGAGGCGCCTATACGTGGGCAATCTTTCATATGATGCGGCAGAGCATGACTTGGAGGATTTGTTCAAAGGAGTGGGAGCAGTTCGTAACATCGAGATTGTCTATAATCGGAATACCCACCGCTCTAAGGGCTATGGATTCGTAGAGATGGCCCGGGTGGATGAGGCGAAGCGTGCGGTAGAGGTTCTCCATGATCAGCCCTTTATGGGACGTACCTTGATCGTGAATGGGGCAAAGTCTAAGGGGCCTATTGATGCTGATGGTGATCCCGCTCCGCAGGAGAACCCACCTCCGAATCTTCCTGAGAATACGGAGTAGTCTTTAGAGGGTGGCTTTGATCATTTAGCCCGTTCGGAGTTTTCCGGATGGGCTTTTTTTTGCTAAAGAACCAGCGATGAGTCTTTCTCCATTTTATCTATGTGGATGTACGGCGTCTGGGAAAACTGCCCTAGCGCTGGCCTTAGCAGAGGCTTGGGGAGGGGAGGTGGTCAATGCGGACGCTTTCCAGGTTTATCGGGGCTTGGAAGTTCTCAGTGCGGCTCCGAGTGCAGCGGAGAAGGCGAATTGCCCGCATCATCTTTTTAGTTTTAGAGCTGCTAATGAAGCGATGGATGCGGCGAGGTATGAGAGCTGGGCGAGGCCAGTGATTAAGGAAATTCAGGCACGAGGAAGGCGGCCGATTATAGTGGGAGGGTCTGGCCTGTATTTAAAATTTTTAACTCACGGGGTGGCTAAGGCTCCGTCCGGTGATGTGGAGATCCGAGCGGAGCTTGCGAGACTTCCAGTGGATGAGGTTTATCGGCGCTTACACGAGCTAGATCCAGAGGAGGCCGAGAGGCAGAACTCAGGGAACCACCGCCACCTTTCTCGGGCTTTAGAAATCTGTTTAGCCACGGGGAAGCGGGCCTCTGAGTTGCGCCGTAATTTTGCCGATCCTGAGTTACTTAAAAATTTAGGAGGGGTTGTCTTAAAATGGCCGCGTGAGCTATTAGCGGAGCGGATCGTGCAGCGGACTGAGAGGATGTTTAGAGGAGGGGCGGTCGAGGAGGTGCGGGACCTTCCTGAGGATGCTGACACGATCCGGCAGGCAATCGGGGTGAAAGAAATCGAGGCTTACTTAGGTGGCGAGATGACGCAAGAGGAGTGCCTTGAGAAGATGGTGATCGCGACTCGTCAGTATGCGAAGCGTCAGCGCAATTGGTTCCGGCGTGAGAGCTGGCTGCAGGAGGTGGATGGGGAGCTTCCGCTCAGGGAGCAGGTAGGGCGGGTCAGGGAGGTATTCGGGTAAAGAAAGGGCTTACTGGTTGATCGGGTTAGTCTTGATACGATCGCTGGTGATGCGGACGATGACGGAGTATTCATCTCCTTCCTGGCCGGTGCCGAGAAGGACGGAGTGCCCGTCCTCACTACGCCAGAGGTGAGATCCTAGGACGAGTCCGTCTTGGAGGTCTTCCGTCTTAGGATAGGGGGAATCTTGCACTGAGTCTCCATGGAGAATGGTGAGGAGATTGATGAGTTCGCTCCAGTTTTTCTTGAGTTGGCTGCTGTAGTGGCTGGGGCCTTTTGGCTTCGACCGGAGGGTGACTTCTCTAAGTCTGAGTTTATCATCCCAATCGAAGTAGAGGTGGGAGTGGAGGCCTCCGATGGCTTGCTTAGTGCGAAAGCTACCGTTAATTCCCGTGCGTGCGAGCATGGACTCGGCGACGGTGCATTCTAGCATGGGACTGGCGAGGAGTTTTTCAAGGACCACCTTATTCGAGTCTCCGAATTCGAGGGTGTCGAAGGCAGCTCCTTTAGGGGCGGGGCCTTTTGATCCATTTTCTGGGCCAGCTGTTTCAGTCTGTGGCGGGTGATTTTCTTTTAGCCACGCTTGGTCTTCTGAGTGTAGTTTGGCGATGGAGAAGGTGAGGATATTTGCTCCTCGGCGGAGGGTGACTTGCTTTCCATCATTCGAGAGGTAGGTCGCTTCGAAGGATTTATCACCTGTGGTGTTTTTCCATTCGCGAGCGGAGAGAACGCTAAGCGGAAGGAGGAGGGTGCTTATGATGAGGGTGAGTCGGCGCATGGTTTCTAGAGGGGGACTACGGGTTCAGGGGCTGTATTCTTTGTTAGGAATTTCCGAGGAGCGTGAAATCGTTATTTCTGAATAAAGTCGAGGCTTTTTTCGCATGTTCAGATAGGTCTGTGTGAGGGCATAAAAAAACTGACTTCCTAAGAAGTCAGTTTTTGGAAAAAAAGGCGAGCTGTATGGCTCCTAGTCACTTAATTTTTACCAGCGCTGCGAGCGTGAATGCCTGAAGTAGCTTTCCACGCCGAGTTCTGGCGGGAATTCGGAAAGGCCCTCGCGTGGATTCATCTCGATCCGGTCATCTGCTCCACAACGGGTATAGGGAGGCTTAAAGGTGCCGTGGAAGGTGGGGCAATGGAAGGTGACAAGTTCGTAGAAGCCATAGCTCATCCGCTTAAGGGCGCGGCGAGTCCCATCAACGACTCCGTGGGACCAGCCTGCGGTCCGTCCGTCTGCTTCTGTCTTGCGGACGATTTGCTCGGGAATTTCCATGACGCCGTAGAGGATGTTACCAAGAGCACGTCCAAGTTTACGGGACGATGTGTACTTAGATCCTGGAGGGGCCTGAATGTCTGCTTGGACGGGCACTGCAAAGAGGAGTGCCAAGGTGATCATTAGAAGCTTTCTCATTTCGCCTAGCATTCCACCGAAGAACTTCTCTCTTGGCAATGGAAAATGTCCGAAAGGAGAGATTTTTTTCGATGATTAGGGATCTTTTTACGGGGGGATTCGGAGTTGTCATAGGGGGGGAATTCACTAAGATCTTGCTCAGTTCATGAGTCGACAGGCTTTTTATAGCATTTTTATCAGTGAGGCGGTGGCGCTTACGCTGTTTTTCTCTTTTGTAATGACTCCGGTTACGCAGGCTTCCGAGAGTTACATTGCGGTGGAGGCCCATAGTGGGAAAGTTCTTTTAGAATTAGATGCGGATAGGAGGCGGCCGGTCGCGAGTTTGGCAAAGGTCGCAACAGCGATGGTGATCTTAGACTGGGCGAAGCTGAGTGGGACAAGTATGGCTGAGCTGGCGGTGGTCCCACCTGCGGTGGTGGCCTTGGGTGGCTCAAACCCGATGGGCCTAGCTCCGGGAGATCGAATTTCCCTCCGAGAGGCCATGTATTCCATGCTTTTAGGGTCTGATAATGTGGCGGCTTATACGCTAGCCGAGCATGCTGGGCGGGTGATTTTACAACGGGCCGGAGGACGATCAGCGCAGGGGGCCTTTGTAAATGAGATGAATAATCTGGCTCGCGCTCTAGGGATGACGCGGACGAGCTTTGCGAACCCGCATGGGATGGACAGCGCGAGACAACGTGGAAGCTCAAGTGCGCGGGATATGGCCCGCTTGGCAATTTACGCGATGCGCGATACGGGGTTTCGCTTTTATGTGAAGCAGCCTCAGCGGACGGTGTCTTGTTTTCGCGGAAGTCAGAAGCGGTCGTTTAAGGTGCGTAATACTCATGCTTTGGTGGGAAAGGCGGGGGTGAATGGGATTAAAAGTGGGCATACCGTGTTGGCGGGGCCGTGTGCTGCGACGAGTTCTGAGAAAAAAGCAATCGTTGAGAAGCTTGCAAATGGGGCGGCAAGGTTGACGGGGCGGCGCTTGATCGTGATTGCGCTGGGGAGTCAAGATCGCTGGGGGATCACTCAGGTCTTGATTACACAAGGCTGGGGTGCTTATGAAGCGTGGCGTCAGCAAGGGTCTCCGGTGACACTGGCGCGCGAGCTGCTGGTGGTGCCTGTCCCGCAGTAACTTTCTTCACACATATCTATATAAATAATCATGAGAATCGGAATTTTAAATTGTGGGGGTGACTGCCCTGGGCTTAATGCGGTCATTCACGGAGTGGTGGGCGCTGCTGCAGCGAAGGGCTGGGAGACAGTTGGCTTTAGAGATGGCTTCGAGGGTTTACTCCCTCCGGGTGATTTTACTTTTCTCACTCCGAAGGATACAGAGGGGATTTTGAAACAAGGGGGAACGATCTTAGGAACGACGAATAAAGGGAACTTTGCGGCTAAGATCGGTGAGGGGGATGTGGCTCAGGTTCCTCAGGAGATAGTGGATCGTGCCAAGAAGACGCTGGATCAGCTCGAGATCGGCGCCTTGGTGGTCGTAGGTGGAGATGGGTCTTTAACGACTGCTCAGCAACTTTACGAGCAAGGCTGGCCGATTATTGGGGTGCCTAAGACGATTGATAATGACTTGAAGGCGACTTCGATGACCTTCGGCTTCGATAGTGCGGTGAGCTCGGTGGTGGATGGTCTGGATCGCCTTTATACTACGGCGAAGAGTCATAAACGAGTGATGGTCCTCGAGGTGATGGGGCGGCATGCCGGCTGGATCGCTCTCTGGGGTGGTATGGCAGGGGCTGCTAATGTGATCCTGATTCCCGAGATTCCTTTTTCTTATGAGAAAGTGGTGGAGCATCTGCGGGTCCGTGAGGCGCAGGGGTATAAGAGTTCACTCATTGTGGTAGCAGAAGGTGCGATTAACCCTGAGGGGAATTTAACGACGATTGATGAGAACTGCGGAGGTGAGGTGCGCTTGGGGGGAATCGGGGATCAAGTCGCTCGGAAGATAGGAGAGCTAACGGGTAAGGAAACTCGGAGCACCACTCTGGGACATATTCAGCGCGGGGGAGCACCGACTCCTCTGGACCGTATTCTAGGAGTGCGTTTCGGAGTGATGGCGGCTCAACTGGCGGCGGAAGGTGACTTTGGAAAAATGGTAAGCTACCACAGTTACCATGTGGGATCAGTTCCGATTAAGGAGGCGGTGATGGAGTTGCGGTTGGTAGAATGTGACACTGAGGTGGTGAAGGCAGCGCGAGCGATCGGAGTCTGCTTTGGTGATTAAGTAGCCTGAGTGTTTATGAATGGACTCCTCGACCTCCTGCGGCGTAATGCGCGCCAGTCTGATGCTGATTTGGCAAATCAAGTTTCTTCTACTGAAGATGCGGTGCGAGCGCAGATTGCGGCGTGGGAAGCTGATGGGACGATTAGTGGCTATCAGGCGATGGTCGATCCGGCCCGAAATGGGGGTGATCAGGTGACGGCCTTTATCGAGGTGAAAATCAGGCCCGAGAGAGGAGGTGGATTTAACCGGCAGGCGAAGAGAATTTCGCAATTTGAGCAAGTCACGAGCTGTTATTTAATTAGTGGGGGCTATGATCTCTTGGTGTTGGTGGAGGGGTGTGATTTGGTCTCTGTCGCAGGCTTTGTTTCCGAGAAGCTCAGCTCGATCGAGGGGGTGATTTCAACGGCCACCCATTTCCGGCTTAAATCTTATAAGGAGAATGGTTTTTTCTTTGGTCAGGAGAACGAGCCTTCCCGTCTTCCGGTCTCGCCTTAATGCTGACCCTAACGCTGATTTACCGAGATGGATATACAATCAAAGTTAGCAGGGCATCTTAATGCGATTCCCAGGTCTGGGATCCGCGATTTTTTTGAGCTCGTGATTGGGCGGGATGATGTGATTTCGCTCGGAGTGGGGGAGCCAGATTTTACGACGCCTTGGGCTATTCGAGAGGCGGCGATTTATTCGCTAGAAAAAGGAGAGACGAGTTATACCTCTAATCTGGGCCTCTTAACTCTCCGTCAAAAAATCGCAGATTATGTCACTGATTTTTTTCATGTCTCTTATCGTCCAGAGAACGAAGTTCTCATTACGGTGGGAGTGTCTGAAGCGCTTGATTTAGCCCTGCGTGCTTTGCTGGATCCGGGAGATGAGGTGATTTATCATGAGCCCTGTTACGTTTCTTATTCTCCGAGTATCATTATGGCCCACGGGGTGGCGGTCCCGGTGGCGACGACTAAGGAGGATGGCTTTTCTTTAAAGCCTGCCGCTCTCGCTGCGGCGATTACTCCGAGGACTAAAGTGATTATGTTAAATTTCCCGACAAATCCCACGGGAGCAGTGGCTTCTCGGGAAGATTTAGAGGGAATTGCTAAGCTGTGCATCGAGCATGATCTCATTGTCCTATCAGATGAGATTTATAGTGAGTTGCGTTATGATGATGAGGAGCATTTGAGCATCGCCTCGTTGCCGGGGATGCGTGAGAGGACTATTTTACTGCACGGTTTTTCTAAGGCCTTTGCGATGACGGGTTTCCGCCTTGGTTATGCCTGTGCTCCGCCTGAGCTGATCGAAGCCATGATGAAAATCCACCAATACGGGATTCTTTGCGCTCCGATCACGAGTCAGGCGGCTGCCTTAGAAGCGCTCAGTGGGGGCGAGTCTCTCTATGCTCCGATGAAGAGAGAATACCGTAAGCGACGTGACTTCCTCGTGGACCAGCTTAATGGGATGGGAATCGACTGTCATTCTCCGGGAGGTGCTTTTTACGTGTTTCCAGATATTCAGAAATTTGGTCTCTCGAGTCAGGAATTTGCAATGGGCCTCTTAGAAACTGAGAAGGTGGCTGCGGTCCCTGGTGATGCCTTTGGTGCGTGCGGTGAGGGCTTTTTACGTTGCTGTTATGCCACGGGAATGGATGAGCTGAAGCAGGCGATGGTGGCGATGGAGCGCTATGTTGGAACTCTTTAAAGGAATAGGTATTTATGATCGATCAGTTGAAAATTTGGCGTGAGAACCGGACTTATGCTTACGTGGTCCCGCTTGCGGTTTTTATGATTTTCACGCTGATTTCTCAGTTCGCAGGGGAGGCGATGCTGTGGGAACATGATCATGCTCCGTGGTATCGCCACTGGCCGGAGCAACTCTTCTACCCGATTCAGACTCTGTTATGTGCCTTAGTCCTAGGCTTTTTTTGGAAGCATTATGAATTTAAGTGGACGAGGAAGGTCTGGATAGGGGTGCTTGCTGGTTTTGTAGGTATTGGCTTTTGGCTCTTGCCGACTGTGCTTTATGATCATCTTGGGATGACAGGAAAACCGGATGGTTTTTTTCAAAAACTCAGTGGGCTGGCACCTCGGGATGAGGGCTTCGACCCGGGAGTTTTTGAGAATCCGGCGGCGTATTGGACGTCATTAATTTTTCGTATTCTGCGTGCCGTGGTGATCGTTTCCTTAGTCGAGGAGATTTTTTGGCGGGGTTTTTTGATGAGATTTCTCCTCGATATGGATGGCGACTATTGGAAGGTGCCATTTGGAAAGGCGGCCTTTCTTTCCTTCGCCGTGGTGACTCTAGGCTTCATGCTAGCACATGCTCCGCTTGATTGGGCTGGTGCCGTGGTCTATGGATCCATTACTTACTGGGTGGCAGTGAAGACGAAGAGTCTCCTTGCCTGTGTGGTGATGCACGGGGTCGCGAATGCAAGTATGGCTGCTTTTGCGATGGTTTATGGGAAGTATGGACTTTGGTAAGGATTACTAAAGTATAGGTTTTGAGATTGGCCCAGAGGATGAAATAGGTCAGTTTCAATCCCGTGGATAATTCTTCCTCAGACACCTTAACTGTGGAGGCCGCTCGCAAGAGATTAGGCCTTGGGAAAGACGATCGCCTTGCAGATTACCTCCCACATTGGAAGGAAGTGGAGATGCGTCTGGCTGGGATGGCTGCTGAGGCTAAGGACCCTGCTGCGCGGGCGAGCTTCGAGAAAGATCTAGCAGAGCTAAGAGAAGTGCTCAGGATGGCGGCTGAGGAGCCTGAAAGCGAGCTTGCAGCACCTGCATCAGGTTCTTCGTTTGGGGCGAAGTTCTTACTCTGGGCCTCCGCCTCTGTGTTACTGGTGAGTGGGGGCTACTTAGCTTACCAAGCGTGGGTAGAGAGTGGCGTAGGCACCCGTAAGAATGTTGTAAATTTACATGAAACTGAGGACCGCTTTGAGGAGGCTTTGGAAAAACGCCGCTGGGATGAGGCTGAGAATATCGTGCAGTTGATGAAGGCTGAGGGGGTGAATGAGGAGAAGGTGACGGCGTCTCTCGCCTTGGTGAAGAAGGGAAGAGTCGAGGAGAGGGGGCAGCAGATCGCCTTTTTAATTAGCAATGCTCAGGCTGCTCTGGAGGCAGGCCAGCTGAGTGAGGCGGAGGGCTTCTGCTCGGAGGTGGAGCAGCTCCAGCCAGGCCATCCGAAGCTTCCTGAGATCCGCGTGGTGATTAAGGAGAGCAAGATGCAAGTCCGCAGTGTTCTGATGGTGAGGGAAATCGAGAAAGCCATGGAGAATGAAGACTGGGAGGTGGCGGCGAATCAGCTGGAAGCCTTAATCAAGGCGAACCCAGTTCATCCTCGCATCCCTGAAATGCGGAAGCAGATTGCAGTGGCTGAAGAGTCGATGAAGAAGCGCCGGCAGGAAGCGGCCGCTCTCATTGCGCGGGCGAAAGAACTAGATCGCGGGACCTACTCGGCAGAGGCTCTGAATCTGGTGGAGGAGGCGATGCGGCTGGACCCCTCGGAGGAGAACCGCGAGCTTTATCAAAGAATGTCCTCTTACGGGAAGGTGATTAAAGTTCCTGAAGATCACCCTACGATTAGTCTGGCGTTAAAAAGTGCGGAGAAGAATGACCGAGTTTTCGTGGCAAAAGGAGTCTATCAAGAGTCTCTCCTCATTCCAGATGGTGTGGAACTCGTAGGAGAAAGCCGGGGTGATACCGTCATCGAGTGCCCTGCGAATATCGGAGCCGTCATTTCGGTGGGAGCTGCTTCCACCGAGATTCGCCTCTCATCGCTCACGCTGCGCCATACCGGTTTGGTGAATGATGATGAGCGCTTCCCGATCATCGCAGTAGATGGAGGGAATTTAGAAGTGGATAATCTTCTCGTGACTCGTGCGAGTGGTCACGGAATTGCGGTGATCAATGGTGGCAAGGCGCGGATTCATTTGAGCAAATTTACGGACTGTGGTTGGGACGGAGTCTCAGTGACGGGATCAGGCTCACGCGTAACCTTAACGCGAGTGACTTCTGAGAAAAATCTTCACCATGGAGTGGACTTTTGGGAGGGTGCGGGTGGCCGCGTGGTGGATTCTGTCTTCTCTGGAAATGGACGCTCTGGCTTACTCGTGATAGCCCCTGGAGAGGTGATTACGATCGAAGAGACACGTAGTGAAGAGAACCGAGAGGTGGGCTTTTTCTTCTCTGAAGCAGCCGGTGTGGAAGTGTCAGACAGTGAGGCCAGTGGGAACCTTTTAGGAGGGATGTTTTTTGAAAAAGAAACCCGTGGAGTGAAGCTGCAGAATAACCGAGTTACTAAGAACGGAGAGGCGGGACTCGTCTTCGAGGAAGGGGTGGAGATTTTAAATGAAGAGGGGAATTATGTGGATGAAAATCAAGGGAAGCAGATTTGGAAAAATGCCGTCTTTCCCACCCGTGCACAGGAAGATACTGTTTCCCCCCCTCCGCCCGCCCCTCCACTTGAGGTCTCTGCCCAACACACTTCAAATTAAATGGAGAGTAATCACTGTTGTGCCAAAAATATGACTCCTCGGAGAAAGGCGAAATTTGCAAGAGCTGGCCTTTAGCTAGCGACAACCGAAACAAGATGCATAACGTTTAAGGCTTCCCGCACATGACCAGAACCACCTGATCATCTCAAAACGCAAAGACACCCACAAGCTACACACAATCCCAATCAACTCAAGTAAGGGTCATGGGGTGGGAAACGCCGCCTTGTTTTCGTTTGATGAGTTATAGCTCGGCCTCCGACACTGGAATGAGTCTCATCAACGACCTTTGGAGTCCAATCTTCAAATCACGGTTGCCGTGAATCGGAATCACCAGACGCTCGGTCCGTCCATCTTGGAGATAAAGTGGTGACTGCCGTTGACTCGAGCGAGCCGCCAACCTCGCTCCTCGGCCAACTTGGCAAGCCACTTACCTGAAACGGTCTTCACACAGCAAGCTCGAGAATCTCTGCTGGTGCCTGAGCCGAGTCTGGCTCACCTGCAAGTAGCCATCCTTCAATAGCTTCTCTAAGATTCTCTTTCAATTCTTCACGGGTATCCCCTTGAGTGACGCATCCGGGTAGAGACGGAACCTCTGCCCAAAAGCCGCCCTCCTCGGCAACATGGACAAATAGCGCTTAATTTTATGAGTGAAAGCTACCATCTATCGGTGAATAGTGAAAGTGCTCAATTTTTCACGAGAACAAGGGGGTAATCTCGAGGGCTAACAGAGCCTTGGATTTTCGAAATGAATCTGTAGTTTGTAAGCGTCTCTCCGGTGCTAGAGCTTCTCGATAGTTCGAGTTAGCCGCCAGAGAGCACAGACGTTCGCTTCGAGAATGAAACTGATTAACGCATCCTTTATTACTATGATTGGGCTCTTCTTAACTGGGTGTGATCGCTCGGAGTCATCAGCCTACGCAAAGCTCAAGTCTAAAACAGGAGCGACAGACGAGCAATTAG
>CALFVL010000002.1 GCA_937928425.1 uncultured Verrucomicrobiales bacterium | reverse complement strand
CATCGTCTACGAAATGCGCTTCGACGAAGTCTCCGCTCGCTACGGCGAATTCGGAGACTTCTACATCGGCATGCTCCTCCCCCTCAACGAACTCTTTAAGAAAATTTGCCTCTAAGGAACAACATCTCCCCACACCACCCTCAGCTCATAATAGGAAATCCCAAAGCCTCCCAGATAATCGGGAGACAACTTAGAACCTCCTTCTCACGTTAACATTGATGAGGCAGACCGCCCCTTAAGCACCAGCATCTGTGACATCCACTCATCTCAAATTATTCCTTAAAACGAGAGAGCAAGCAGACCGTTGGCCGCTTCTTATCAGGAATCCCCCGCAGATGAAACCAAAGTCCAATACTCCATGCTACCAACACGAAAGGCAGCCAGACTAAGTTCTTAGGCGCAAAGCCTACGACCCATAAAAACTGGACCAAATTCACAACGACAAATGCTGCTAAATGGAACGCCTTCGCTTCACCTACATAGTCCTTCGTTCTGACCAACGGTCCGAAAAAAGCTCCAAGCCCATACATCGCTGCTGGGTAGAGAAATATAGCGAATAAATAACCCTGCCACTGGCGGTTCTGGATGGACTCATGCAGAAAGCCAAAAAACATAATCGTCATTACAGTCATCAAAAGACAGTAAACCGTAAAAACTGGCGACTTAAATGTCTCTCTCATAGTCCAAAGTAACGCGTCTATGATCTAAAGCAAGTGTTTCAGGAGAAACCCAGATCACCTTAAATCTTAAAATTGCCCTAACGATACAACCTTACTAATCCCCTAGGCAGTAGAGATTTCCATCTTTAGAGCCGGCGTAAATCCGGCCATTCCAGACGACTGGAGTGGCATCGAATGCAGGGCCGCTGAGCCGATCAAGAAGAAGCATCTTTCCCTCCGAAGTGACTTGATAAAGGTCCATCCCATTGTCATAGCCAATGACAATTTTATCTCCCACGAAAAGGGGGCTTGAGATCGTACCTTCAGGCAGCTCTACAGTATCAAGAACGAGCGGAGCTGGAAATTTCTGCTTACGCCGAGGCCCCCAGTTCATGACAGCGGGCTGGAGTTTCTTATGATTCACGAGTGTCAAATTCCCATCCACCCCCACGAAGCAGGCTAAGTCTTTAGAAAGCTTAGATCGGTAGCGGTGATTCACCGCAGGACTCCCAACTAGGCCGCCATTCCAAGAAAACCATCTACGATCTGGAAGTGGGTGAAACCACTTCACTTTCCCACTTGGGGAGAATTTCACCACGCCGCCCTGCCCAGGGATGAACTGTTTTTCAATTCCCAAGAGAAGATGCTTATCATTGGTGAGAGGCATCGTCCCATTTAAGTCACCTCCAATTTCTAACCTCGGAACCAGCCCCCCGCCAAAAAATCCGAGTCCACAGCTATAAACTCGGCCCACTCCTGCCGCAATATAAGCATTCTTCCCGATCAAAGTGGGCGAAGACTCACTGCACAGTTCACTCCGGTAACGTTCCCGATCACTCTCCCGATATAAGAGGAGCTGCTTACTGATCTTAGGAGCAGGGAAGCCATCCACCATCTCAGCCTTACGCACATCGGGGGAAAAGATCGTAAAGTAGCCGTTCTCCAGCGGGATCGCCGCTTTTTTTCCTAGCACGATCGCAGAGGCATCACAGTCCCGGCTGTTCGAGGCCGTAGTTCTGGAATTATGACGCCAAAGCTTCTTCCCCGTGAGATAAGAAATCCCATGGAGGCTGTATGCCGTACCGCTGCGCCAGTGCTGACCATAGCCACTGCGACTCCCCACAATAAGAACATAGCGTGATTCCCCACCCGTCCCTAGATCGATGAAACTGGGCGTGCCTTTAATGGCATCCCCCACGCTGGTAGACCAGATCAGTGCCCCATCACTAGCCCGGATTTTTTTCACCTCATGATCAAGACTGCCTTGAATGAGGTAAAGCTCACCTGCCTCCTCGATCACAAGAGGCTGGCCAGTCCAGCCAGCGCCCTTCCACGTCCGTGTGAGAGTCGGACCTAAAGTTGTCTTTCCTGAACCGAGAGAAATTTTCCACTTCATCCCAAGTTTACTGGGAGCTCGGTCACCGTAATAGTTACGCTGATTATCACCTAAATAAGTGCCTATCAAGGGCCTCACCTGAGCCGAGAGAGTGACACAGCTTAATAAAAGTACGATGAATTTCATAAATTAAAACGCAGGCTGAATGACAGAGAGCGGCACCGTCTCAGGATAGAGCTGAAAACGGCGATCAGTGAAGTGCCACCACTCATTAGGAAGGGGGAAAAAGCCCGCCTCATGCATCGCTCTCTGAAGGATACGCTTACGCTCCATCACCTCCGGATCTGGATGCTGGTAGGCGGAGGCGGCCTCCGGAGTAAAACTATCAAAACCGGTAGGCATCTCGACCTCCTGTCCAGACTTCTTAACCAAGGTGACATCCACCGCAGTGCCACAAGAATGCTGCGAGGGTTTAGAAAATGGATCCGCGACAAAGCGGACATCATGGCCTGAAGCTTCCCACAGCTCTAACTGTGCACTCGGAGGGCGGTAAGCATCCCAGACTTTGATGCGGTAGCCTTGCAGTTTTACTAACTCATTTGCCCTACGGAGACGTGCAGCCGTTTCCGGACGGAGTAAGGCTGGCATGTTTTTTTGATAAAGAGCCTTCTTGGCAATCGCCGACTCCCGAGTGTAGCGCAAGTCGATCACGATCGACGAATCCACTTCTGAAATTTTAATCAGCCCCGCCTCCGCTAAAAGAGGGTTCTTAGAATGGGGTAATGTTTCCTCCACCGGATTACGCCCCTCCCAACGGATCGGGGATGAGCAAGCTACAATGAGCACCGCTAATAAAAGAGATAAGGGTAAGATCAGCCTCACACTTGAGAGACTAGGCTGCTTCACGATACCTAAGGAATCCTAATTTTTTTCCACCACCCAATAGTTGAGAACTCTCGTCAGACACAGCAGGCTCTCCACATGAACTTAATCACACCTCAGGAAGCCGAGGCGACCATCTTAACAAACACTCCGGTCCTCGACCTAGAGTCGATCTCACTGGAAAACGCCCTAGGGCGCGTCCTACGGCAGGACCTTCTCGCAGATCGCCCCTTCCCCCCCTTCGATCGGGTCACCATGGACGGCATCGCCCTCCGCTCATCGGACTTTGACGGCAGCCCACTCCACCTTCAAGGCATCCACGCCGCCGGACAGCCCATCCCAGTATCTCTTAAAAAAAACCACTGCTGGCAGATCATGACCGGAGCCATCATGCCCCCTGATTGTGATACCATCATCCCCTACGAGGAAGTCACCCTCACCAGCAAAAGCGCAGAAATTCAGAGCAGCCCAGAGCCCGGAAAATTCATCCACCAGGAAGGATCAGACGCCCTAAAGGAGGACCTGATTCTACCATCCGGAACACTACTGGGACCGGCTGAGCTAGGCATCCTAGCAACGATCGGCGCGGTTGAAATAAAAGTCACGCGGCTCCCAGAAATAAAGATCCTCACCACCGGAGACGAGCTCATCCCCTGTGAGCAAACCCCACTCCCCCACCAACTTCGGCAATCAAACGGCCAGACCCTACTCAGCGCCCTCCACCAATGGGGGCCCTGCAAGGCCAGCTGGCAGCACCTCCCTGATGAACTAGAATCCACCACCACAGGAATCAGAGAATGTCTTGAAAAAAATGATCTCATCATCATCTCCGGCGGAATCTCTAAAGGGAAAAAAGACTACGTACGGCCTGCACTAGAACAACTATGTGGCCCCCCTCTATTTCACGGAGTGGCCCAGCGCCCCGGGAAGCCACTCGCCTTCTGGAATGGCATCATGGCCCTTCCGGGAAACCCGAATTCGACCCTCACCACCTTCCACCGCTACATCCTCCCCCTACTCCGTCACATGACCGCCGCCCCAGCCCTAAAACCATCCACTTACCCGCTGGAAAAAGCTGTCAAAAAACACCCCTCTCTCACCCAATACCTCCCCGCCCTCATCAACCCAGAGGCCAAAGCCCGTGCCCTCACCCCACACAACTCCGGGGACTTTCTCGCCGCCCTT
>CALFVL010000001.1 GCA_937928425.1 uncultured Verrucomicrobiales bacterium | reverse complement strand
ATGAAGTACGAGAACCTTAAGAAAAGGAGCGAATTTTCGAGCCTCGTTTTCCCAGTTCGGCAGCACCGAGGTAGGTGCCACGACCAGAGCTGGCTTCCCCTGCGCCATCCCATTCTCAATCTCTGCGACGATGTGGGTGAGAGTTTGCAGGGTTTTCCCCAGCCCCATATCATCTGCTAAGATCCCATGCAGATGATGGCGTGCGAGGAACTGTAGCCACTGGAAGCCCTCTTTCTGATAGTCACGTAAGTCTGCTTTGATCCCCTTCGGCAGCGGGCTTAAGACATGAGGCTCCTTCTTTTTTAACTGAGCACCCAGCGCACGCAGATCGGCGAGCGTCTTCGTGTCATCCATCTCTAAGTCCTCACAGAGGGAAGCCGCTTGCAGCTTATGGAGACCATCTTCAGGGCGGTTATATAGATCCTGAACAGAGCGGACGATGCGGAAGAAACGCTTCGCTGGGAGATTGAAAAATGACTTCCCTAACTCATCAGAGATCACGATGCGCTGCTCATCATCTAGCGCATCATCCTCCGGGATTTCTGCCCCAGCTCTGAGGGCCGTCGCGATGAGGCTGAGAAGGCTCTGCCGCTGCCCCTCCGTCGTCACGATCCCTGTATCAAACTGGAACCAATCGATTCCCATCCCAGAATCCTCCCTGAGTTCCGTGAACATCTCTGCGACCTCAGTCACCTGAAGATCAAAGTTTTCCTCAAAAGAGAACTGCCATCCTAGGACTTCTAATCGCGGACGGGTGTGGACTTGGAAATCTGCCCAAGCACGATCCCAGTCTTCCAGAACCACACGCGGACCGAAGAGGTCAAGATGCTCTGCTGACGCTACCTGCTTTCCAAAGAGATCACGCAGCAGCGAAAGATCACACCCTTCTAACTCAGTCAGAAAGGCAGCCTCGGCTCCCAAATCACGCTCGATCACCAGGAGCCGATCTTCCCGAGCCAGCTTAGTCACAGGAGATGAGTCCGCAGTAAAGGGGACGACTTCTTCCCCATATCGAAAAGAAAGCCGCGCCGTGACCGAGGGCGCAAGCTCGACTGGCGATGGCGACTGCTCACTAAAAATCGCTCTCCCAGAGAAGAGATCCACACGGGCTAAGGTCAGAAGTGGGCTAGGGCCTGAGTGGATTAATAATTCTTCCTCCAGCAGAACAGGCCGTGGGACATTCTCGGGAATTCGCCGGCCCTCCATCCCCAAGGTGAGCTGCCGAGCCGTCTCTGGATCCACGCTAGGACCACTGAGCCAGAGACGTAAAAACTCAAGCGTCTGTCCCTCCTTTAAAATCACCGGGCCGATGAGACGAGACTCAGGATCTAAGTAATAAGAACCGTGAATCTCCACAAGCGAAGCACTCGCGGAGGGCAGTCCGATGGAGGGGCAGTGCTCACCACTCGGAGAAATCTCCCACGTCGCTTCCACACGGAGCGGCGGACCAGCAGCTAAAGGAGGAGGTAAAGCAGACCCCTTCGGCCCCACTTCCGGCTCATAAAAAAGACGTCCAGACTCCAGAAGATCGCCCAAAAGAGTCTTTGCATAAGCCCCCTTTAATACGCGGACCTCATACCAGTGGAAATTGGTATCTGGAGCTTGGGGGAGGCGTTCTTGTAGAGCATACACTAGCTCTTCATCACCCTCTTGGTAATAGCGCGGAACCCTCCCACTCAGACTGGGCGTGAAGCTAGCATTCTCAATCTGAGCTTCCTGATCACGAGTGAACTTCATTTTCACGAAACCCACTTGTAGGAGCCCATCGTCACGGGGAATCACTAAAAACCCCAGCGCATGTGCCCGCCGCTGAGGCTCCTCAAGCTCTCTCGGCGACTCAGTCCGTGACGCCTCTAAAAGCGCAGACAGCCACTGCTCATGAGCGGACAGACCTCCCTCCTCCCGCTTCGCCTCCTGAATCGCTTTCTGTAAATCATACACCAAAGCCGCGACATGCTTGCAGTCTTCACTCACCGGGCAGCTACACTCTCCCCAAAAAATCCACTCACCCCGATCATACTTCCCCACCAAACTCACCTTATAAGGCTGCGAGCGAGTTCCCTGAACCCGCGCCGTCCCCACAAAGCCCGACTGACTGCCAATAAAATGGTCGATATCCAGAACCTTCCCAGCATCAGAAAGGCCTCGCCCCCGTGCAAGATACTGAGACGGGAAATCACGACTCCATTCCTGACTCTGTAAAAACTGACAGACTCCCGGTAAACTCAGAAGGGTATCCAGCCAATTCATCGCTTAGGGTAAAGTAGCCATCTTAAGTTTAAGAAAGAAATATTAGAAAATGAGCTCACTCCGCCTCCAGACAGCCATTCTCTAGAAACGCCCGCGCTTGCTTTACCGAATCTTCTAACAAATTCCGCAGCACCGGAACGGTATCCTTTGGCAAAATCTCCTGCTGACACTCGCCCTCCCAGCTCCGGACCTCCTCACAAAATCGCAGTAAGCCCAGCGTCCCGGACGATCCCGCCAAGCTGTGCAAAAGGCCCGCAGCCTCCTTAAAACGTGACTCTAAACACCCCTCCTCCAGCTGAGCCAGCGTCTCGATCGCCTCGGCGTGAAAGTCCTCTAAAATCTCAATAATCACCTCAGGAACTCCCCCAGAAAGTGCTCGTAATTGCTTCTGATCAATCATGAAAATACTGTCTTGAGATAATTTAGTTTGGACTCATGCCTATTCATCCTCATCGTTCGGTATGGCGAATGGAAAGGCCCAATTGCTCGTCGCGGACGATGACCAGACCATCAGACGACTCCTCACTTATCAAGCAGAGAGAATCGGCTTTACCGTCCTCTGTGCTCAAGATGGGAACGAGGCCATCGAGCTCGCCTCGGACCAGACTGCAGTCATCATCGTAGATCTAAACATGCCAGAGATCGATGGCTTCGGCTGCCTAGAAATCTTTTCAAAAAAACACCCGAAAACTCCGGTCATCGTACTCACGGCAGCTGATAACGCGGAAGATGCCGTCGCCGCGATGAAGCTCGGAGCCTTCGACTACATCACTAAGCCCTTCGATCCTGACGAGCTCAGCGCCATCCTTCTGAAGGCCAAACGCCTTCACCGAGCAGAACGGGAAAACGAAGACCTCAGAGAAACCATTAATGACAGCGGAACGGTCGAAATGGTCGCCAGTAGCCCAGAGATGCTCCAGCTCATCAGTCAGGCCAAAAAAATCGCGGACCTTGATTCCACCATCCTCATCACGGGAGAAAGTGGCGTTGGAAAAGGAGTCCTCGCCCGCATGATTCACTCCCACAGCAAGCGAGTGGCCCGCCCCTTCGTCACCATCAGCTGTCCGGCCGTCCCCAGAGAACTCTTAGAAAGTGAGCTCTTCGGCCACGAGAAAGGAGCCTTCACCGGAGCGACAAAACGCCGCATTGGTAAAATCGAAGCTGCCCAAGGAGGCACCCTCTTCCTTGATGAAATCGGCGACCTCCCGCTTGATCTACAGCCAAAGCTCCTAAACGTCCTCCAAGACCGCGAATTTCAGCGAGTGGGCGGAACCGAGACCATCCTTGCCGACGTCAGAATCATCGCCGCCACCAATGTCGACTTCGAAAAAAAAGTCAAAGAAGGCAGCTTCCGCAGTGATCTCTTCTACCGCCTCAGCGTCATCCCCTTTGAGATTCCCCCCCTCAGAAACCGCCTCGACGAAATCCAAGCACTCTGCCAAGGACTCCTCTCAAAAATCGCCAAACGCCAAAACACCAACACCCGAATCTCTAGCGAGGCGATGAAAGAAATGCGACGCTTCGACTGGCCCGGAAACGTCCGCCAGCTCGAAAACATCCTCGAACGTGCCGCCGCATTCTGTGAAGACGGCATCATCGAAAAAGGCGACCTTCCCGCTGAAATCCAGAACCACAAACTCAGCACCTCATCCCAGCTTCTACACCTCGGCGGCATCCCCCTCGCTGAGCTCGAAAAAGAAGCCCTGCGCCAAACCCTAGAACTCTGCCAAGGAAATAAGGCTGAGACTGGGCGCACACTCGGCATCACCGAAAAATCAGTCTATAATAAAATAAAACGCCATGAACTCTAATAAACCCACCTCATGAAAGGAGTCGTCTTCACCACCTTCCTCGATATGGTCGAGAGCACTTGGGACTTCGATATGGTCGACACCATCATCGAAAACGCCGAGCTCAAATCCGGAGGAGCCTACACCGCAGTCGGCACCTACGACCATAGCGAAGCCGTCGCCCTCGTCACTGCCCTCAGCGCCGCCACTGACATCGGCGTAAATGATCTTCTAAAAACCTTCGGCCAGCACCTCTTCGGCGTCCTTATTAAAGGACACCCTGAATTCGCCGCCGGAGTAGAACACCCCCTCGACTTCCTCGAAGGAGTGGAACGCTACATCCACGTAGAAGTCCGTAAACTCTACCCAGACGCCCAGCTTCCCCAGTTCGAGTGCAACCGGAAGTCAGATGATGAACTCATCATGATCTACGCCTCTGGCCGCCACCTCGAAGACCTCTGTGAAGGCCTCATCCGTGGCTGCCTTGATTTCTACAAAACACAGGCCGCACTCACACGCCTCACCCTCCCTGATGAGCGCGAAGAATTCACCATCTCACTGCGGAGCGACTCCCCATGAACGACGCAGCAGACAAATGGAAAAACCGCTTCCAGCGTGAGCGTGCTGCCCGTAAAGAGTCCGAGCTCCTCCTTGAAAACAAAAGCCGAGAACTCTTCCAAGCCAACCAAAAGCTTGAAGAACAAATCCGTAGTCAAGGCAGCCGCCTCCTAGAACAAGAAGAACTCTTTAAATCCATCTTCCATGCCTCCATGGACGGCATCATCCTCCTCGATGGCCTTGGAAAAATTATCGAAGTAAACCACGCCGCCTTGCGCATGCTCGGCCACTCTCGGAAACTCATTATAGGATCGCCCGTCCCCCACCTCATCGCCCAAAAAGATCGGGAACCCGCAGACCGTGCCATGCATCAAGTCATCAGCACTGGATACTGCCGCTACGAGGCTGAGCTCATCCGCATTGACGGCTCCACCTTCCCCGCAGAAATCGTAGGAAGCCGCGCCCTCGTCGGAGGAAAAACCATCATCCAAGGAATCTTTCGCGACATCACCCAGAGACGCCGCGCCCTTGTCGACCTAAAACAAGCCCGCGACGAAGCAGAAAAAGCCAACGCCGCGAAATCCCTCTTCCTGGCCAGCATGAGCCACGAGATCCGCACCCCGCTTAACGCCATCCTCGGCTTCACCGACATCGTCCTAGACAGCACCCTCAGCGAGGAACAACGACAGCACCTAGACCTCGTCAAAAGCAGTGGAGACATCCTCCTTCACATGATCGATGACCTCCTCGACTTCTCCCGCATCGAAAGCGGAAAACTCCTCCTCGAAGAAAAAGAATTCTCCCTCCACAAGGTCCTAAAAGACGCCATCGCCATCCACTCCACCATTAACCAGAATAAAAAACTCACCCTCTCCTACCACCTCTCCCCTAACATTCCAAAAACCATCAAAGGTGACATCGTGCGCGTCCAGCAAGTCATCACCAACCTCGTCTCCAACTCCCTAAAATTCACCCAGCAAGGAAGCGTCAAAATCACCGTCTCCCTAGTAGAGAAAAACATAGAAGTCTCCGTAAAAGATACCGGCATCGGCTTTGACCAAGCCATCAGTGAAACCCTCTTTAACTCCTTCACCCAGGCCGATGTCTCCACCACCAGAAAATACGGCGGCACTGGCCTCGGGCTCGCCATCTGCCGGAAACTCGCCCGCCAAATGAAGGGTGACATTGAAGCCCAAGGAAACCCAGGGAAAGGCGCCCAGTTCATCTTCCGCTTCCCCCTCATCACCCCATCCACTCATCCAGATCACCCCGCCTCCTCTCCGCCTAAGCCCTCCCCTGGTGACTCCACCACGCCTAAAAAACAACGCATCCTCATCGCAGAGGATAATAAAATTAACGCCCGTCTCATCGTCCTCCTCCTCGACCGTCTCGGACACTCCTCAGAAGTAGTCGCCAACGGCATCCAGGCCATCGAGAAACTGAAAACTGACCCAGACTTCGCCCTCATCCTCATGGACCGTCACATGCATGGCATGGACGGCATCGAGGCCACCACTCACATCCGTGCCGGAAAAGCAGGCCCCCACCACCAAGACATCCCCATCATCGCCGTCACCGCCAGCACCCTTAGCGAGGACCGCCTGAAATGCCAATCAGCAGGCATGAACGGCTTCCTCTCAAAACCACTTAAGCCTCGCGACCTCGAAGCACAACTCACCCTCATCCTCCAAAAAACAACACCCTAATCTCCCCACCCCACACGGTAAAAAACACCGTAAAGCCCGTAAGAAATTGTAAAATTTACAGGATCTTTCACCCCACTCAAAAAACCTCTCCAAAATTTGATCCAGTTTAACCCCCTGTAAAATAGAGACTTAAGTGCTTTTCACCCGAAAGAGAAACCCCTTGGCACGCCCGAGGCTTCTCTAAAGGGGCAATGAAAGCAAATCACAAGCACCCTATAAACTACGGACTCGTCCTCTTCACCCTAAGTGGCCTCGCCAGTGAAGCCCTCTCAGTTGAAGTTGATACCGAGCTCATCCTCCTCGTCGACGTCTCCGGCAGCGTCGATTCCACCGAATACGCCGACATGATGAATGGCTACCAGCGAGCCTTCCGTAACTCCTCCGTCCTAGATGCCATCCGAGGAGGTAAAAACGGATCCATCGCCGCCTCAGTCGTCTTCTGGTCCACCAATGACCAACAACAAATCGGAGTTGATTGGACCCTCATTAATGACGCTGCCTCAGCGAATTCCTTCGCAGACTCACTGAGCGAAACCACCCGCCCCTTCTCTGGCCTCACCGCCATTGGCTCTGGAATCTCCTTCGGCACCAGCCTCTTCGGTTCAGAAACTGGAGGAGAAGATAACGGCTTCCAAAGCCTCGCCCAGATCATCGACGTCTCCGGCGACGGAAGAGACAACAACACCCCTCCTGATGGTGCCGACCGCGCCGCCAACGTCCGGGACGCTCGTGATGCAGCCCTCCAAGCTGGAGTAGACATGATCAATGGCCTCCCCATCGGAAACGCCGGTGGAGCTCTCGACCAATACTACATCGACAACGTCATCGGCGGAAGCGCAGGAGGAGTCCAAGCCTTCACCGAAGCCGCTACCGACTTCACTGACGTAGAGAACACCCTCGTGCGGAAACTCCAAAGAGAAGTCGCAGCCGGAGCCATCGCCTCCACCGCCGTCCCAGAACCCTCCACTGCACTGCTACTTGCCGGATCTTCCCTACTCATCCTGCTTCGTAGAAAGCGTTAAAAACCTCCCCCCCATCACCACTCACACCCTAAAACCATGAACATCACGCTCCAAAAAGCCCTGCACCAATCCGGCTCCGAGATCCTCAGCAGCCAACTAGATCCCTCTTGCTACGCCTCCGCCATGGCGGAAGCAAGAGGGAACTCCACCCTCGCCATCGGCATCTACGCCCAAAAAAGAGCCCAACTCCTCTTCAAAAAAAACCAACAAGCTAGCCAACGGGATAAACAACGCCTCGCCGCCATGCTGCTCACCCAGCGGAAAGCACCCTCCGTAAAAACATCTTGGCGCTCCCCACTCTCCATCCTCCTCTGCCTCACCCTCTTCATCGGGCTACTCAGTGCCACCACCGCCCTGCTTGCGGCCATCACAGGACAACTCAGTGCACAAAACATCACTCAGATCACCCTCATCGCAGCCATCGGCTCATGCTCCTGCCTCTCACTTGCCGGGTGGATTTCACAGAGCCACCCCCGGATAAAATTCCTGAAAATCATGCTTCTCACCAGCACCCTCGCCGCCGGCGCCTCACTCGCCTCAGGTGTCTACCTCATTAAAAATAACATCCCCATCGAATGGATCAGCTAAGCTTAAAAAATCTACCAAACACCCACTCTCATGAAAAAAAGCACCCTTGCCCTCATCTTCACCCTCCCACTGAGCGCCTCCGGCCAGACCTCCACCTGGCTCATCGAGCTTCGCGCCCACACCTGGCCCATCCTTGAAGCACCCCGCTTCGAGAACCGCACCCACCTCGGAAGAATAGATCTCCACCAGCCCCTTCCCACAGCAGACCAGACTTCACAACTCTTCTACCACTCAGAATCCCCCCTCTTCTCACTCACACAGGACTTCGACGGAAGCACCTACACCGCAGAAAATGACCTCGCCACCGGCTACCCCATCCTCACTTTCACCTCCCAGAACCTCACTGGCATAAACTTCCGCACCTTCTTCTCCGGACCAGCCTACCCAGAAGGAGCCTTCCTCCAGCTCCACCCTAACCAACAATTCAGCTACTCCCCAGACGGCGTTCAAGAATACGAAGGAACTTACCTCATCTCTCCCAGTCCGGTTCCAGAACCATCCACCGCCATCCTACTGCTCCTATCATCACTCAGCCTCACCTACCGCCACCGCCCATGAAACTCTCTTTTTGATTCTCATCCACGAGAGTCTCGACTACCCCTCCTCCGTGCTCGCCGTAAAAAACCTCCGCGTAGAATTCGGACCCCGTGTTATCTTTAAAGACCTCACCTTCTCCATCGGGGATAAGGAACGCATCGCCTTCGCTGGGCATAACGGAGCAGGGAAATCTACCCTCATGAAGTGCATCGGCGGCGTCCTCCAGCCGAATTCCGGCGAGATCAATAAACCAAAGCACCACCGCATCGGCTACCTCCCACAAGAAGGCATCCACATCAAAGGCATCTCACTCTACGACGAGGCAGAATCTGCCTTCGCCGAAACTAAGGAAATCCAAGAAAAAATCGACCGCTACTCCGCCGAGCTCGAAAAGCTCGACCCTCGCTCCGCCCCCTTCTCAGACCTCCTAAACAAGATCGGAGAACTCGAGCTCCGCCTCGACGGCCATGACCCCGCACGCATGCGCCCTAAGATCCAGGCCGTCCTCAGCGGACTCGGCTTTAAGACTGATGACCTCCAGCGAGACTGCGGAGAATTCTCCGGTGGCTGGCAAATGCGCATCGCCATGGCTAAGCTCTTCCTTGCTGAGCCCGAGATCCTCCTCCTTGACGAGCCCACCAACCACCTCGACATCAGTGCCCAACGCTTCATGGAAACCTACCTCCACAGCTATAAAGGCGCCATCATCCTCATCTCCCACGACCGCTCCATGATGGACGGCCTCACCACCCGCACCATCGCCTTCCACCACGGCCGTGCAGAAGAATTCACCGGCAACTACTCCTCCTACGAGACCCAGCTTAAAGAACGCCAAGATAACCTCCGAAAACAAAAAATTAACCAAGACCGCGAGATCGCCAAAACCGAGCAATTCATCAACCGCTTCCGCGCCCAAGCCAACAAAGCCTCCCAAGTCCAATCCCGCATCAAAGCCCTCGCAAAAATCGAACGCATCCAGATCGACGCCGAAGACTCCGTCATGTCCTTCCGCTTCCCAGACCCCCCAGCCTCCACCCACCTCATCGCTAAGCTCGAAAACGCCGCCCAAGTTTACCCCATAAAAAACGGAGACCGACTCACCGTCTTTAAAGACCTCAACCTCGAAATCACCCGGGGAGAAAAAATCGCCATCGTCGGCCCGAACGGCGCCGGGAAATCCACCTTCTGCCGCATGATCACCGGAGAAGAAAAACCCTCCACCGGCCATCACAGCCTCGGCCCTAAATCCCTTCCCTCCTTCTTTAACCAAAACCACGCCGACGAGCTAGACCCCACCCTCAGCGTCCTAGAAACCGTAGAACAGATCCAGACCCGTGGCTCCACCATGTCCGCCCGTGATGTCCTAGGCTGCTTCCTCTTTAAAGGTGATGACGTCTTTAAAAAAATCGGCGTCCTCAGCGGTGGAGAACGCTCCCGCGTCGCCCTCGTCCGCATGCTCGTCCGCCCCGCTAACTTCCTCATCCTTGATGAGCCCACCAACCACCTCGACATGCAGTCCCAGGACATCCTCCAAAAAGCCCTCATCGACTACCCCGGCACCCTCCTCATCGTCTCCCATAACCGCAACTTCCTAGACCCCATCGTCCAAAAAACCATCGAGTTCCGCCCCAGTGAAGACCCCCGCACCTTCGCCGGGAACCTCAGCTACTACCTCGATAAAATCGAGGCAGAAGAACAGGTCAACACCACCTCACCTCCCACCACCTCTAAACAAAAAACCCCCACCAAACCCCAACTTAACCCCAAAGAACGCCGTAAACGCGAAGCCGCCAAACGTGAAAAACGGAACAAAGTCCTCAAGCCCCTCCAAGCAGAATTCCAAAATACCGAGGCTGCCATCGCCGAGCTAGAAGCCGCCCAAGCCACCCTCACCACCCACCTCGAGTCCCCCCAAGCCTCCGCAGACCCAGAAACCCTCCGCGAAACCACCCAGGCCTACGAGCAACTCTCCAAAAAACTCCAAACCACATACTCCCAGTGGGAAAGCCTCAGCACCCAAATCGAGAAACTCGAAGCTGAACTCAACGAGTAAAAAAAACCCACCCTTCATAAAGGGTGGGTTGATGAAAACTGATTAAGTTGTTGATCCCTAACGCTTACGTCGTCCAAGAAGTCCGAGTGCTCCAAGACCTAGTAACAAAGCACTAGATGGCTCAGGGACAGGAGCAGCGGCAATAGTATAATTAAGAGTAAACGGGTCAATCGTTTGAAGATTCCTACTACTATCGTTAAAGCTATTAATCCCAGCACTGAAACTTGTATTAGCAGTACTAAAGAGGATATTCCCATTGTCTGTGTTGCCGACCACGTTCGAAGCATCACTCAGGAAAACTCCAGTAATTTGATCCCAATAAGTCGGCTGATTTGTAGACACAAAGTCAACACCACTTGGGAGACCGCCGCCTGAGTTCAGGAAATCTAAACCCTCCCCGTCATTGCCGAGGCTTCTAAAGCCAAACTCGAGCAGATCAAAACTCGCGGTAGAAGGGCTATTATTAATCACGTTAAAAGAGGTTTGAATACTATTCGGGGTGGTATCTGAGGGGTCGCCGGAAGCATTCGCCTCGATTCTGATTCCTCCAAACGCCGGAGTGCTCACGTAAGAGTGACTCAAGGAAGCTGTGACTGAGAATAGACCATCACTGGACGTCCAAGTACCAAAAGTATTGTCTGAGTTCCAGACAGCGGTTGACCAATTGATAACCTCTGAGGTGGCCTGCGCATGAGTGTAACCTGTGAGCATAGCCGCTGCAGTAAGTGTAATAACTGTGTTTTTCATAGTTTCATATAGGGTTGTGGTGATGATTGTTCATAGGAATGGCCCATCGCCGTTGCCATCGCAGCCTTCGAGTCTTAATGATTTATTTTCATCACCGAGAATCTTCGATGACTGCAGTTTGTGTTTAGGGTGAACCTCCTCGATCGGATTGTGACTACTGAGGTCCTTTAATAGCAGCATTTGCCAACTATCATTCCTGAGTGATAAATGATTTTTTATTAAAGTCAATAAAAACTGATTATTTTTTTAAAAAACTTATGCTGAGAAACGGATTCCGCGCCTAGTTGACGAATTAAACTGAGTATCGAGGGCGTAAACTAAGAACAAGAATCACCTTACAAGAGCGCTTTTGGGAGACTGAAAATCCCCAGAATGATCGCGCGAAGGGTGAGCAGAATAGCGTGATTCTAAATAGCCTGAATCACCCTAGAGATCATAGAGAACTATGGCATTTCCCAGTGTGTGGACCTTTCATTTTATCAGGATGTGACCAGCATCTTTATCAGGGACTTAGTTTTTCCTAGGCTCTTTGTCTCGTTTAAGGGCTGCAAAGTTTTAGCGTCGGTGACTATCATCCTTGACAAGAGGGGTCCGATTTTTTTTGAAAAATTACGTTTCCTAGTGCCACCCTACTCAAGTGGCCAAACAGGACGTGAACACCCATTTCCAGCAGACTGAGAGAGGGTTTAAAAAAACACCCCCCTACATCATTTTTTAAAGTATCCCAGTGAGTCGAGGAAACGCTCCATTTGAGTCAAGGTTTCCTCGTACTTCGATTCATTAAAAAAGCCATGCTTCTCCCCCTTACGCAAAGATTTGACGACCGCTGAAATTGAACAGGTATCATCACAACTGACCTCAACGTGGGAAAAGTTAGTCGATACAGGCCAATCTGTACAGAAACAAGCTCAATCTTCTCTGG